>CADAMO010000005.1 GCA_902788995.1 Oscillospiraceae bacterium | reverse complement strand
GAAGCGTGAAGGGGACGGTTGGCGGTTTAGGCTTCGGCTGCGCTGCGGGAGCAGTTGGAATCGCGTTCCCACCGAGCAGGAGGTTGATTGCTTCCGGATAGCTGCTGCCCATAAACTTCTGCACGAAGGCGATGGCGTCGCCGCCCTCCTGTTCGTATTGGTGGTACCAAAGATTTTCGCGGAGTGTGACCTTTCCCGTCGGCGACTCCCACTCATACTCCGAGCCGGAGCGCTTGAGCTCCACCCCTTGTGAGCGCAGGAGCGAGGGCAGGTCCGTGCGGCGCGCCTGTTCCTTTTGCGCTTCGGTGAAATATATAAAGGTTGACATGGGTCCTCCTTATCCTTGTTTGAGACCGTGCGCCGCTTTCTTTTCTTCGATCTGACGGAGCAGCTTGCGGTCGGTTTCGTTTTCAAAGTGTCTGCGGTTTTCCTCCAGCCGACGCTGGAAGATACGGCAGAAGTCGTTGAGCAAACGGAACGCACCCATCGCAGCGCGGGAGCCTTCCGTTCGGTACATGTGTCGAAGGAGCTGCGAAGCGTAGGCGTTTCCATGATCGGCAGCGGAGCGCAGCCAGCGGACAGCCGCTTCCCGGTCCGGTTCCGTTTCGATCCCATACAGATAGATCCTGCCGAGCTGATACTCCGCATAGGCGTTTCCTTCTGCGGCTGCGAGTTCAAAGTCCCAGATCGCCTGCGGGATATCCCGGACAGAGTCCTCGTTCAATCGCAGCTTCCCTGCGAGGTAAGCCGCATAGCTATTCCCCTGATCGGCGGCATGTTCGAGGAGAACGATCGCCCGAGAGAGGTCTCGTGGGACTGCTTCTCCTTCCGTATAGAGCCTGCCCAGCAGATACATCGCAGGGGCAAAGCCGAGGTCGGCAGAGACTGACAGCAGACGGATCGCTGCGGATATATCGCGAGACAGCCGGTTCCCGCTCAGCTTCTCTTTGCCCAAGGTGTAGGCTGCGTACTTGTTGTGCTGCTCCGCCGCCTGGGACAACAGGCGTTCCGCTTCCTCCGGCGCCGCGTCAAAATCGGGATCGGTCAGGTAGGTTTTACCCAGCAGGTACTGTGCGAAATTGTTATCCGCATCACAGGCTTTTCGTAACCATGCCTCCGCGCCTTTCGTATCACGCGGCAGATGGTCGCCGGTCAGGTACAGCTTCCCGAGGCGATAAGCGGCAACGGCATAGCCCTGCGCCGCCGCCTGCTTCAGCCAACGGACAGCCTCGTCAGGCGCATAGTGTTCACCCTTCCGGTCGAGATAAAGTCTTGCCATCTGATACTGCGCGTACCGGTTCCCGCCCTCGGCCTGCCGCAGCAGACGGGAGAGCTCCGCGTCAGGTGGCGGAGGGTCAGTCGTTTCTTCCTCAGATGCACTCGGAGAAGGTTCGGGAGCTTCCTCCGGACTCAGTGGTTCCTCTGCCGGATCCCTGTCCAGAGCAAGCCCCATGGCCGCCTCGATCACTGCGTTCTTCAGCGGCTTAAACTCCTTGTTGTCCCGCAGCGATTCCCGCTCCGGCATGGTATCGGTGTAGGTACGGAGGACCTCTTCTCTTTGCTTGTACCACAGTTCATAGAGCTCCTGGATGCGTTCGTCTTCCGCGAGCAGGTCGACGATCTGATCGACGATTGCCTTGACGTCCGGTTTCAGGTAGCCGTACTGCTTCTTGCCCTTCGTCCGGGAAAGCCGCGTGGCGAGGTCAAGGAGCAGCGATTCCAGCTTGGGATTCTCGTAGGTCCCGCCGTTGATTTGCGCGACGATCTGCTCTGCCGTCGCACGTCCTTCAGCGCGAAGCTCGTCCCTGTAGGACGTCTGCCGCTGATAGACTTCGATGAGATCCTGCCGGAAGATCTCCTTGGCCAGCTCCGACTTGATCTGTTCGATGCCGTTCTCCGTCAGAAAGGCTTCGCCCGGTTTTGACGAGAACGCCATCATGTGAACGTGCGGGTGGTGACTCTCGTTGTGGAAGGCGGCGTACCAATGAAAATTCTCCGGCGCGATCTTCATGCTTGACGCGATCATATTCCGCTGCGAACGCAGGAGCTGCACCCATGCGTCGGCGTTATCGTAACCGAGCCGGGCGGCATCCTCCCGTGTCAAAGAGATGATGTGCGTCCACACATTGCTGCCTGTCTCGCGGATCTCCCGGGCCACATTTTCGAGCACAAGCGGGACGCCCTCGTCAGAGAAGAGCCCGTGAGAGGACAGCTTCTCCACGCGAGGACGCTCGGCAATGTAGGAAACGTACTTCTCCCGGTCCTCGAAGAGCTCGCCATGGAGCTCCGCGATTCGCAGAATCAGCTCGTCGGCGTTCCCGCGGTTCGGCTTGTCAACGTAGTCCTGATGTTCGAACAGATCCGCGGCGTCCGGGTAAGCGAGCACCAGCTTCCCGATGATCTCTTTCTGTTTTCTCGTCGCCGGGAGGAACCTTGCCGAGCTCTCCGCGCGTTCCACGCCCTCTCGCGTTGCGATGTAGCGGACGTAATTGGCGGCGTGACTGTCCACGTTCGGTTTGAAGTACGGCGACTTCATAATGATTCTCGGCATCGGTCAGCGCTTCTGAATGCGGACCGCATCCTCGAATTTGAACTTGCCGCCGAGCCGGGAGACCTCATCTACACACAGCCCGCGGAGCCGGTCAAGGTTGTCCTCATCGATTTGGAACGCGCCGGCGATCACATGCATCATCATGGCGATCTCTACGCTCTGCTTGAAGATCACGCGGGCGATGTGGTTCTCTGTGGTGGCGATCTTGCCGCCGATCACGCTTTCCAGCGCAGGGGTCAGCACCCTGCTTGTGTCTTTGGAAACCAGCCAGCTGAGATACAGCTCGATGGCGTCGGAGATAAACTCACTGCGGGAAGCCGCGTTTGTTCTTGCGAGATTCTCATCGCAGCGATCCAGTAAATTTTTGTCGATATAAATGCCGACTCTTACGTTGTTTTTACTTTGCATTTGCATTTCTCCCAAAGTATTCCAACTCGTCAATACGGAAAAAGGCTGAAATACCGCCGAAAGTTCCGTTCCCGGACTACGAATCTTAACACGAAAACGAAACCGTAACACCTTTTGTTGGCCCGACCGGCGTTGCCGGACGGCGTGATTCGGCAGTTGCCGCCCTCCGGCGGCATACAGCCTTTATCCTGCTTGATTTTCTACCCCGGCTTACATCGTCAGACCGGGGCTTTCGTCCGCAGACGGATCCTCGGATCCATCCGCAAACGGAAGTTCTTTCCCGGACAGATAATCGGCGAACAGTTCTGCCCGTTCCCCTGGGGAAATATACTTCCGGCGTTCTGCCGCATAAGCGGCTCCGGCAATATCCCGCAGAGAATAGGCGCGCCATTCCTCGTCGTTCTGTTCACAGAAACTGAGCTGCCGTTTCTCGAAATCGAAGTCGGCGCAGATGGCGATGCGTGCGTCGTTCGGCTGTGCGTCGCAGAGGACGTTATACACCTGCTCGTCGATCATCTGCGTATCCGCAAAATGTCTGGCGAGAGAGTCCAGCGCGTACTTTCCGACCTCCGGTTGCAGGTATTCTCTGTAGACATGCGCCAGCTTCAAGGCGGAGGTCTCATACTCCGTAGTGAAATAGAAATCGTCGCCAGGTTCGTGCATATGTATCACGGCGAATCTTCTTGCCGCTTCCCGACGGGCGGCTTCAGCCTCCGCTTCCATCCGAATACGGTTTTCGATCTCCCGGCGGGTTTCCTCCGGAATCAGATCGGAGAACAGCTTTTCAAAATGCTTTGTCAGTTCCTCTTCCAAGGTGGTACCTCGTCTTACAAGCGCTTCGCGCAGAGGACCAAGCTTGTAGTCGTTAAAGAACAGAGTTACGTCAGAATAATTCATACGTCTTCCTCCTGTATTATCACTTATGTTCAGACTGTTTCTTTTGCGCAACGTCCGCGCAAAAAGCCGTCAAAAATCGGTTGCAGATCCTCCCGCGGGCGCATTACCGCCACGGGAGAAAAACGCAACAAACCGCCAGACAGCGCCGCTTCTCTTCTATTCGCCCTTTCCCTTACCCGGCTGCGGCGCCGATTCTCCGTTCTTCAGGGTAAAGAATTCACGGACGCTCTGCGGAACGTAACGGTTATAGAGCGTATCCACTGCCTTGAGCAGTTCTTCATCCAGAGAAAGGTTCTTCTGCTGCATGAAAAGCTGCAGCGCCGAGAGCCGTTCCTCGTCATAGGTGATCTGTATTGTAGTCTTTTTCATTTTGCACCTCACATGGAAAAATCGAAGCCGCCTGTGTCCACGTAGGCAAGACTCCGGTCGTTCAGGATCGTCAGCCCGTTTTTGTAATCCTCAAGCATCTTTTCCGCTTCGGTTTGCTGATGCTTCGGATCGTACCAGCGGGATTCCATTTCGTCGATCGTCTTGTCCACGTTCTCCGGATGCAGGTGGCAGGTGTAGTAAGCTGCGGCGTCCAGAAAAATCGGCGCGCCATATTTATCAACGAGATCATATAACGATTCCATTGCGCTTCCTCACATGGACGGTCCCAACGAATATCCCTCTGTCTGCAGATAGGTATCCCGGTCGTCGTAGCAGTTATAGAAATTGATCTCGCCCTCGTCCATGTCTACAAACTCCGTGCCGTCGATGCAGCAGTAATTCACGGAATCGAAATCAGTCGCGTCGATAATCCTGGCGTCAGAAAAATCACAGTCTTCAAACGCGGTTCCTGTGAATGAACCTTCCCGGATTTCCGCCGCATGAAAAATCGTGCTGTTGGCAACGACGTTATCCATACGGCAGTTGCGCAATGTCGTATGATCGAAGGAGGCATGGGTGATATCCGTTCGGCTGAAATCACATTCGATCAGCATAGCGTCATCCATGATCGCGCCGACAAGATCTCTGCCGGAGAAATCATAACCGTGAATAGCGCTCCCGGAAAAGTCTGCACGTTCGCCGCCCGGTTCGTCGTGCAGCCACAGTACGTGTCGTGCGAGCATGAGGTCGATCTTTGATTTATCAAGACCGATATAGGTTGGCGTTTCCGACTGTTCCGGTACATCCGCCAGTTGAATCCTGAATGCGTCAGGAGAGGCGGGAGCCAGCCCATCTATTTCCGGACGCTCCATGAGCATATCCCTGAGCAGTTCCCAAGGCAGATCCTTGCTGCCGAACAGCGTTTCCGCGTGATCCCGGGCGACGGTGTATCGTCCGTCCGCATGATGCGATTTTGCGTTTTCAAGGATCTTCTCCACAAGGTCACGCATCCGATTGCTGAACAACGAAAGCGCCGGAGACTGTTCATGCTGCAGTAGCTGACGTGCCTCGGGAATATACGCCGTATACCGTGCGTAGCTGTATCCCTGTGGATCCACAAGGATGCCGTCGCTCTGGTTCTTGCCAATCACCAGCATACAGGAAGCAGTGGAGTAATCTTTCGGCTGTAGATCGTCGAGATGGTCTTTGATGAAATCATAATCTTTGAGCGGGTTATCCCGGAATCGGATAAACTCATCATAGGGAATTTCTACAACACAGTTCACTTCGCAGCGGGTTGGTTCGATGCGGTCCTGCTTGCTTCTCAGGGGAATATTAAAGATCATTTCAGTTCACCTCACATTTGCAGATCGCCGGAAAAAAGCTCCGGCTCCAGATCGTAGCATTCCTCGGCGTAGCCGGAGTTCACAATGTAGCTGACGGCGTCCCCAAGATGATCTCCGTATTCGATCATCTCGTCAAAGCTGTTTCGCCCGAGCCACTCGTCGTTGACCACCTCCAGAGGATTTCGGAACTGCAGCAGATACTCAGCCTGTTCCTCAGAAACGGTTTTCGGCAGAAATGCCGCTATGATGCTGACGGAATATATTTCCTCTGCTCTTTCGATCAGTTCTTCCTTCGGCAGCGTCAGCCAGTCGTTCCGGTAGTCCCGAAGATTCGAAGTAAGCTTTTCTTTGAGTCGCGCGACTGCGCTGTTTTCATTGTTTGTCTTTTCCATAAGCGGTTCCTCCGTAAAAATAAAGACGCCCACCGTTATGGCAGGCGTCAGAAATAAATTCACGCTTCGTTCTTTGGCGTACTGTATGCAGGCGTTGCGTATCCGAGGATCTCATAATACCCGACGGGATAACTGCGCTCGCGGACCGCGTCGCCGGAGTTGCCCTCTACGGTATAGACGGTCCCGTCCTCTACACGTTCCACGATACCCACGTGATCGGGAGAACCGTTCTGTCCGTTCTTCGCCCAGTCGAAAAAGATCAGATCTCCGGATGCCGGAATATAGTCGTTCACTTTCCACTGTTCTTTATCCTTGAACCAGTTCATGCCCGCCGTACAGCTGGCAAACTTAGGAACGACGCCGAGATCGAGATACCCGCACTGATCTGCGCACCAGGAAACAAAACAGGCGCACCATTCGATTCGGACGTTGACGCCGTACCATGACCAGTACGGTTGACCGCCGCTGTTTCCGAGCTGTGTCAGCGCAACGGCTACGATCTCTCCCTGCGCGGTTGCCATCAGTTTTTTGAAATCCTCCGTGTTGATAGACGTACCGAATTCGGTATTGACTGCGGCGATCAGTTGATCCGCCGTTTGCTCCTGCGCAAAGCATGACGTCAGCCTGCCCACGAAGTTACCCTCTTGTTCCTTCGGATACAGGGCAAGGGCATAGAGGACCTGCGCTTCGCGGATATTGTATGGGGTGTATCCATCCTCGGTCATTTTTCCTTCGATGGCGTCCATCGTGGTCCGCAGCTGCTGCAGATGCTTTGTTTCTTCCTCCGTCAGCGTATCCATGACCAGCGTATGCAGTTTATCCTGATCGAGCTTGATCTCGCCGCTGAAGATACCGTAGATCAGCATGATCGGCGTAAAGAATGCAACAATCAACACGAGGACAACGGCCAATACCTTTTTGAGGATCTTCGGATCCGACAGCAGAGAGACGGCTATTTTTTTCAGAGCCGCTCCGAGTGCAGCGCTCATCAGCGACCGCCCGCCTTCCCGAAGATCGCCGCTTTGTAATCCGGCGCTTTGACTTGGAGCAGATAACGCTCATTCCCGCAGCGGTAAAGACAGGTGCCGCGCTCCGGATATTTGATCAGATCGAACTCGGCAGGCTCCACCTGTAGGGCGTCCATAAATTCGTTGGCGTTGATCTGTCCCGCGTTGAAAAGGAACTGATGGGTCGGAATGCTGAACATGGGTTTCGTAAATTCCCGGATCGACGGAATCAGAAAGTCTTCGATGTTCTGACTCGCCAGAATGATAGAAGAATCCTTTTTTCGCACCCGCTTCATGCAGTTGCGGATGTATTCGATGGCGGTCATGTTCGTCAGGAACAGATAGAGCTCGTCGATACTCGCCGCCGTATTGCCCTGACCGAGCAGCTGATTGGACATGTACGAAAGAATGTTGAACAGCATCGCATCCTTCAATCTTTTATTCGTGTCCATGAGCCCTTTGACGCCGAACACCAGAAACTGCGCG
Organism: Oscillospiraceae bacterium; assembly: GCA_902788995.1. Taxonomy (GTDB): domain Bacteria; phylum Bacillota; class Clostridia; order Oscillospirales; family Acutalibacteraceae; genus RUG806. The sequence continues at coordinate 37,085 of CADAMO010000005.1, read as the reverse complement.
CCGGTGATATTGCTGTGTCCGTTGAAGTATTTTGATTCTGCGCCGACGCACATGGAATGGATGCCGAGACAGACCTGCTGGATCGTTTCCTCGGAATACAGGTTCTTCTGCGCGGGGTCATAAGCGCGGTAGGTCTTATCGCAGAGCATATAAAAATCCTGCATCGTCGGATAATCCGAGGAGCGCAGCTTGGAATAGTCCGTGCGGTCGGTGATACCGAACATGGAATAGAGCTTGGACAGCAGCAGTTCAATGGTGTCGATCTGCGCGTCGTTGAAATCCTTATACGCCCGGAAAAAGTCTTTCAGGAAGGAAATGTGCTGCGACAGCCTTGTGACCTTCCGGAAGGTTTCCGGCGCGTCGGGATCGTTCTCTGCTTCGCCGTCGCTCCATGCCTTGGGTTCCAGCGGATTGATCGTATATGTTCCCTGCATAAAATCTATATAGGTTCCGCCGAGCGCTTCGCAGATATCCATGTACTCTCCTTCGGGATCCAGACAGATGACGGACTTTCCGGATTCCCGGATGTTGGTCAAGAGAAGTTTCAGCAGATACGATTTACCCTGACCGGAGTTGCCGAGGATCAGCACGTTGGACGTGGTCTTGTCTTCCGAGCGCCGTTCGAGATCAACAAGGATGTTGGTGCCGAACTTATCCCGCCCGATGTATAAGCCCTTGGGGTCGGTCTTGCCTGAAAAGTTGAAGGGATAGAGATTGGCGACGGAGCTTGCGGGAAGCACGCGTTCATACAGCGCGCCGAACTGATTTCTGCCCATCGGCATCACAGAAAGAAATCCCTCCCGCTGGCGAAGCGTCAGCCTATCATAGGTGATCTTGGCGCGTGTGAGCTCCATGGAGATATCGTTCTGGAGCTCCTTCAGTTTGTCCATATCTCGCGCTTTCAGCTCAATGAAAACGGCGCAGTGAAGGAGCGGTTCTTTGGCGTGGCGGAGGTTAGCGACAAGGTCGATCACGTCCTGCAGGTTGCTCTCCGCCTCTACGCTTTCCTGAATGTTATTCGCGCCGGCTTTGAGCTTGTTGCGGCGTTCGGCGTTGGCGACGATCCGCTTTTCTTCTGTGGTATCAACGAGTCTGTGATACATACGCAGTGTCACACCGCTCTTATCGGCAAGCTGCGAAAAGATCGCCTGTTCTTCCGTCACGGGCTGGTATTCGCGGATCGCCCACACGCAGCGGTAGCTGTCCCCGACGATGTAATGGTCAGTCATAAATTTTACCGTTCCCGGAAGGATACAGTCAAAAAAGTCTTTGGTCCGGAGATCATCCTCTGCGGGGACCGCAGTCCGGAAATCCGGTTTCTTTTTGCGTTCCGGTTTCATCTTGCACCTCCAAAGGATCCGAAGTACCCGCCTGTTGAAACGGGAAGTTCCCTATGCGCCGGTTCGGGACCGTCTCCCAAAACAGGTCGGCTCTCGGACGTTTTCGGCGGGACGACAGAAGAAGGATCCGCCATCGCCGCCTGATAATCGGGCAGAATATACTGTTCGCCGTCTGCGTCCGGCATCTGATCGCCGTTCATGCTGGCGTCGAAATACAAAGCGAGGAAGCGTTTGATCTCCGATTTCGACATCGGATGCACGTCGAATCCCTGATCGGAAATACGGTGACTGATCTCATTGACAAGATGGAAAACCTGTTCCGGTTTTTCATCCCGGCAACGATAGATGAGCACGAACTGGCGCGCCGTCGCCATCTCTGTCTGGATATGATCAAGAAATTCGACGTCCTGTTTGATTACCTTCCGAACACCCGGTTCCCCCTCTTCTTTCAGACGCGTCTGCAGATAGTGCTTGTTATCGTCAAAGCATTCGGAGGAATCGGTACACAGAATCTGGATTTCGGGGACAGCCGAAAAAGCCATTTTCAGGTTGTGGATCTTAATACCGATATTGGCCTGTGACAAAACGGAAATATTGGTCGGGGCGATATAGAAATACAACAGCTCGCCGTGATCAACAGCGAGCCCGTATTTTGTAAAGCCCTGAATACCCAAAAGCTCCCGGACGGAGTTCCCGGCTTTCTTCTTTTTCATTGGGAATCACCTCCACTCATATTCCTGCTGCTGCGCGATGAAATATCGCACGGCATATTTGATGTAATCGAGAATCGTGGTATCGTCCGCACGGATGGTAAGTACCCCGAAGCAGAGAACCAGCGCCAGAGGCAGAACGATCTTTGTCAGCGCCGCGATCAGTACGGAGATCAGCGCCGCCATCACGAGGATCGCAAAGTCCCGCAGCGACCAGAACCACATATTTGCGGACGCCTTCATGTTTTGCGGGTACAGATATCTCTGGTTCATAATCGGGCACCGCCTTACGTCCAGTAATTGATCTGCTGCACAAGATGCGTAATGGTGTGGACCATCCATACAACGATTCCGAAAATACCACCCTTATCCTGATTCGCTTCATACCAATCACAGCGGGAACACCGGAATTGATAATTCGGGTTCGCATGACGTTCTGTCTTGTGAATGCCGCATTCCGTGCAGGTGTAGTCCGTTACGGTATAGCGGTCGTGTTCATCGCTCTGTACCGTTCCCTTGTCCCAATTATGCTCCGCATAACCGTCGTTGACGATTTTTTCGGATAGGACGGTTCCGCACACAGCGCAAAGGACGGTTTCTGAATGGGAGCCCTTTTTCGTGCAGGTTGGCGTTACAGTATTACCGATTTCTGGATCGCCCGATTTGTGTCCGGTCGCGGCAATTTCATGCGTTTCAGCGGAAATGATTTCACCGCAGGTTTCGCATCTGATGGTTTCGGTATACGATCCTTTTTCGGTGCAGGTTGCCGCAACAACATCTGTTTTCCGTGCGGCGCCTGGGTTATGACCAAGCGGCTCGGTCGAATGATGCACGCTTGAAAGGATCTCTCCGCATACCGTGCAGCGAATCACATAATCATAACTGCCGCCATGCGTGCAATCCGGGAAAACGATATTTTCCTGATTGCCGCTGTCTTCCGTATGTACACCTGTGGCAGGGATCGTTCCCTGTTCCCGGGAAAGCTCTTTCCCGCAGTCCACGCAGTAAATAACGAGATCGCCCGCACCGGGATCGGTACAGGTAGGCTGTACAGATATGTTTTCATAAGTCGGCGCACCGGGATTATGGACAGTGACAGGAACAGTGACCAGCGGACCGTCTGCGGAAAAACATGTGACAAAGGTGGATCCCGGAAGCATCGCGGTTACAAGACCGGTATTCCAGTCGACCGTAACGATACCATTGGATTCCGTATACCAGTTGACGGTTTTATCAGCGGCATCTTCGGGCAAAACCGTCGCTGTAAGCTGGAAAGCATCTTCGGGGAGAAGATCAATATGCTCAGTGTTCAGAATGATTTCTTCCGCTTTTACCGTCTGCGGCAGACAGGGTATCGTGATTCCTTCCTCCGTCGCGGGCTGCGTTCCATCGGCGTCATAGAAAAGCGCGCCGCAATCGGAACACCTATAATGCGCAAGACAGCCCTCCCGATCAGAGGTTGATTCTTCACCGGCCACGTAGATAAGGGAATGACCTTTCGCGGGGTAAACATCCTGATACCACGTAAGGTAACCGTTGCAGTCAGCGCAATATATGCGTACATTTTTATGTCCAACCTCAGTACATGTTGCCGCCTTTTCCGAGTTGATTTCTTCCTTTAAGAATTCTGTATGTTCAGAGAAAAAGGATTTCATATCGCTATTCAGCGCACACGAATGGAACGCGTCATCACCGATATTCGTCACAGACGTGGGAATGCGCAGGACGCCGGAAAGACTTTTGCAGTTTCTGAAGGTTCTCTGTCCGATTGACGTAAGTGTATCCGGCAGAGCCAGTGTTCCATGCAGCCCATCGCATCCCTCAAAAGCGCCCATCAGGTAGTTCGTATCGCCGATTGTCATCAGATTCTTACTCATGGTAAGCATCCCCTGTAAACCGATACACCCAGTGAACGCTCCTGAGCCAATAGACGTGACGGTGTCCGGAATCGTAAGGTCGCCGCTCAAAGAAGAACAGTTGTAACAAGCCATAGAACCGATTGCCGTTATTTTACTCCCAAGATTGATCGTTCCGTCCAATCCCGTACAGTTCTGAAAGACAGCAGATTTTAATTCGGTAAGGTTAACCGGGAGATCAATTCCGCCCGTCAACCTCTTGCAATCACGGAACGCTGCGGCGCCAAGCTCGGTGAGGTTTGCGGGGAGAACCAAACTGTCACAAAAACCGCTGCAGCCACTGAACGCCTGAAGGCCAATCACCTCCAGTGTTGACGGAAACACAAGCCCATGCTCAAATCCTGTACAATCACGGAAAGCAGCAAATCCGATTTTCCGCAAGCCTGCATACAGACATAATCCCGTATAACCCGTGCAGCGTTCAAAGGAACAATCCCCGATTTCGGTAATACTCGAAGGAATCTGTAATTCGCCTTTCAGGTTGTCATATTTGTAAAAAGCGTAGTTGCCGATACGACTAATTCCTGTAATTGAAAGCCTTTTGATCTGGTCCTTGTATTCTTCATAGGAGGGACGATTATAGTCTTCATAAGTATAATTCTTCATTCCACCGGTCCCATAGATCGTTAAAGTTCCGGCTTCGTCAAGTTTCCATGATGCTGTCGCGCCGCACTCACCTTGCGCTATGATTTCGGCGTCTTCCGCAAAAGCAGGAAACACCATGCAGCAAATCACAAGCGCGCACAACAGAAGAGAAATCATTTTTTTCATGCGATTTTCAACCTTTCTTTATGTTATTTCGCCTTGGCAAGGCTTCTCGCCATATTCACGGCGGTTGTCGTTGTATGAACGACGCTCATCATATTCACTTTCACGGAGCTGTCCAGACCGAACTGCCGCGCAATGCGTTCCACTTCGTTCGCTGCCAGCATAATGCCGAGACCCAACAGCATGTGGTCGGGGAAAGTCAGCAGGCCGATGAAGAGGAGCGTTGTCTGCAGAAACGCGGTAAAGCATATGGCGATCACCTGTTTTACCCACTGCACAAAACCGTCTGTGTAGCCTCGTGGGACGCTGAACATATACAGCGATCCTACGCCCATCTGAATCAGCAGGATCCCGCCGCGCTTGATATTTTGGAAAAAGATCTTCACAACGCAGTAGGCGAAGGCGATCAGGCAAAGCAAATTCAGAAGTCCGAATTCCACATCCATTGTGATCAGGAACGTACCTTTGAGAACCTTCGTGCTTTGTCCGGCAAGATCCAGCGTCTGCTCGCCGACAAGCAGCGCAGTCAGGTCATGTGAAAACGTGTTTTGCAGCGATATGCAGAATTTGTACAGTTCTATGGGAACAGTACCGATCATGCCACAGGCGAGAAAGCCCTTCAAAATATTGATCGCCGTAGTTTTGATGTTCGCACGCCCTGTCTGATATTCTACGGCAACGTCGAATATGGCAACCACAACGCCGGCGGCAAACAGGGACCAGCCGAACAGTGTAAACAGACGGACTGTTGCCTGGACCCAAGACAAGTCGAAGATGTCTGCGCCCATGTTGCCCATCTTCTCGAAAAAGTCGGCCACAGCAGTGTAGATAATGTCATACCACCACCGTAAAACGGCGTCAAAGATCGCGTTGGAGATTTCCTCTCCCAAAAATTCAAAGGCGCTGCCGATCGATTCTCCGATGCCGGAAAACAGATCGCCGAGCCAGTCAAACACGGTTCATCACCGTCCTTTCGTCAAAAAGAAAAAACGCCGCCTTGCAGCGACGCCTGATAAAAAAACTATTAAAGCGATATGAGTGGAGGCTGTAATTGTATAAAGGTTGCTTACAGAGTTAAGTCAAACGTTTCATCTTCGCCTGTTGAGATATCCCCGGCAAAGATCAGGTCATTGACCTTCTTCTGCCCATTGAGGATAAAGGCCAATATATACGTGCGGTCCACCTCAATGGGAATCTCGTCAAGACATTCCGTTATGAGGCTTTCTGTAATGACGGGGAGCTCCATTTTAAGAAGCATGGCTTTTGCGGTTGGAGTATTTTGCAGAAACTCTCGGAAGAAGCGGATGAATCCGTCGCCCTCACGGGAAGCGCTGTTCAGATAACCTCTTGCAATCAACGCAATGTTATTGTCGTAATTCGGAGCCATGGCTACAATCTCGCCGTTTTGGACATTCCGAAGAAATCCGAAATTTTCTGTGTGACGGTCCATATTGTAACAAACAGAATCCATCCACACGATCTGCAGATACTGCCGGGCAAGCGTAGGAGACAATGCATATATCATGTTAAAGCAGTCGCTGTAATCGTCATTGTCGCTCATCAGCGACGAAATCGGCTCAAAGATCAGATCGGTTCCATCTGTGAAATTCCGCGAGCGAATATACCCGTCGTCTAACTCGTAATGCGCCATCGGAAAGTCCAACTTTTCACCGAGCTTACAGATAAACAATTCAGAAAAATACTCGTTTTCATTCCCGCTTTTGTACATCCACCATGTGCCGTCTATCAGCTTCCAGCATTTTTCAAAGCTTCCGGTGTTTGTCAGTTCCGGCGTCCTTGAGGGCGTATACGAGAATCCGGCGGGATCGCCGCACAGGGCCAGCCTATCAAAACGGTTTTCCTTGAATCGGACGTCCTCCCAGCATGCAGATGAGCCCTCCGGCTTAAACCAATACCGGTCTGTGTTTTTTGCTGCATTCACGAAAAGCGCGGTTTGGGCGTCATCAGCAGATCTCAAGCGGAGCGCTCTCTTTAAAAGACGAGAATTCGTTCTGTGCGCATCAATCGCACGAGAAGCAAGCCACCCCTCCATGTGTTTTGTGCGTTTAAGGTAGAGAGGAAGAAGTGCATCGTCATAATCGAGAATCTCTCCGTCTTTTATCGTAGCGATCACACGGTTCTCTGACATCAGAGAACCTGTAATATTAAGCATATTATCCACCGCCTTTCAGTGAAGATCAGTCCGACATATCTTTTTAGAATATTGTAACCTTTTTTTTGATTGAAAATCAATAGGTTATTCCGCTTCCCGATCATTGTACATCGGCCCGATTTCCTGCATCAGCCCGGCGCCATAGGAAAACCCCGATTTAAAAGCCGCAATCTGCAACAGTTCAATGATGGTATCCTGTGTGTCACGGTAGGTCTCAAAGGCTTCCTTCGTTTCTCCGGATAGTGTATCCTTGAGTATTCTTGACGTTTTGCTTAACAGCGCTGTCAATTCCTTCCCTCTGTCCGATGACATCAGTTCATCCTGGATCTCATCCAACGGGAAAGCGTTTCCAAAAAACAGTTTTTCAAAGTATCCCATTGCATCTCGCCCCTTTCGCAACACACAATACTACAGAACGCCGGCAATGTCCAGACAAAGTTTTCCCGCCGCGCAACATTTTTCAACGCGGCGGGAAACAGTTGTATTAAAGACGGTCAGGATGAATGACAGTTACCGGGATTCCTTTCTCCTTCGCCATCTGAACGGCCAGCCCAACGTCGCCCGGCGCGCCGTTCCAGACTGCGATCATGCAGTCGGCTGCGTCGACAAGAAAACGAGCCGTGTTTGATGCGCACATATCGTCAAAGTGCGTTTGTACGTGCTTTTCTTCGTTGCAGCGCCGTACCGTTTCAAAGAAACGCTCCCGTCCGTCCTCCGGCCAATCGGCGGCCTGCAGTTCATATGGCAGGACTGCAGTGAGCGTAACGTTTTTGTTCTCTGCCTGTAACGCTTCAACGATTTCCGCGGCGAACAGTTCCGCGCCGATGTTCATCGGACAGAGGAAATGGATCTCGCTGTTTTCCGTAATCAGTTCTTCAATCGCCGCGCTCAGCTTTTCTTTTAACCTGACACAGCGTTCGTCGGTTTCATTCGAGCCGAAGGGCAGATTTGCGGGCTGATGCCCTACAATACAGCAGATTGTTCCTTTTTTCATGTGGATACTTCCTTTCGTTGTGTTCTTTTGCGAACCTTTGTGTGTCGCTGTGGTACAGTATAGCACTTTGGTTTTGTAAAAGAATGTCGAACGGTGGCAGGGAAAAGAAAAAACTGCGCGATTTCTCACGCAGTTCGTCTTTTCCTTTGCTATTTATTGATCCTTGGCCTGTCGGATCATGAGCTCCACAACCTCAAGGATCCGTTTTTGCTCTTTCGCGGGAAGTTCCCCGAGCATCTCAGACAGTATCGACGCGCGGGGACCGGACGCATTATCCAGCACGTCACACAGCAGCGAATCAGCGGATGTTTCCAAGGCGTTGATCAAAAGGATCATCTTTTCATACCTGGGGAAAGAGATTCCGCGTTCTACGGTGGAAATAAAGTGAGGAGCCACGTCGATGCGTTCCGCGAGCTCTTCCTGTGTAAGACCAAGCGCTTCTCTTCTCTCCTTGACTCTTCGTCCAACTTGTTTATCTGCCATAATCGTCTCTCCGTTCGCTTCTGTACTTTGTATAAACAGTATAGACCGAAGAGGTACACTTATACAGATTTGCAAACTTACAATCTGGTCCTTGGAGAACCAATCAGACGATTATTTTTTTGATGTCGAAGTACGTTCCGATACAGGAAAGAAGAACATGGTTTTAACCGAGAATCGTCCAGATGTAGAGCGGCGCGGTTAGAGTGAAGATCAGGCAGGCAAACAGGATCGCCGGCGCGGTGAACTCAAAGCTGCCGTGCTTCTTGTACTCGAAGTATGACGTACCGACTTTGACGAAAAACAGGATTGCCAAAATCATATCGACTACCGGAAAAACGACCTTGTTGACGACGTCCTTGACCTGCCCCTGTGCAGAGTTCCAGGTGTTCTCGATCGCGCCGGCCACGTTGCCGGCGGCAAAAGCTGTCGCCGTGCACAGGACGCCGACAAGGGCGACGATTACGACGCAGAGCAGGATCTTAACGCTTTTTCTTTTCATGTTGATGTACCTCCTAAGATTCTTTCAAGTTTTGTATTTTTTATCTGAACGACCGGGATACGAAGACTTTCGCAGAACCTGACCTTTTCCGCGGCGTTATCGGAATACCGCTCATCCTCGAATACCCACAGCTCGTCGCAGAACCAAAGAAGACTCTGCCCGATCTCGATGATCACATCCTCTTTTTTCAGACTTTCATCGATAAACGGGGCAAAGAGATGCGGCACGACCGGAGCCGTGCCGCAAAGAAGCGCGTACCGCGTATATCGGGACGCTTTTTTCAAAACGCCGGGTTCAACTGAATCCGGGAGACAGATATATACCTTTTTTCGCATACGTTACCTCATCCGATGCTCCAATCATCGTAGGCGCTGCCGTCGATGGTGATCGTATTGGCGTTGGCTGTGCGGGTGAGCATACCTGCAGGCGTCCACAGATCGCTGATCACAACAGAGACGGTATACGGACCATCCGGGAACCAGAGCGGAGTAAAATGCAGCCTGCCGTAATCGGCATTCTGCCGGAACTGCCATTTGCTGGACACGAGTTCAAGCGTGCGGTAATTCCCGTTTGTATTCAGGTATCCGAACTCAGGGAACAAGGCGGCGGCATACTGCGCATTGGTATATGCCGGAGAATCGGGCGCCGTACAGCCGTTGACTGTCTTTGTCCCGTTATCCACAGATAGGGAAACGCTGTAACCGGATTTCATGATCCAAACGCCGTTTTTCTTCTCGGCGTTTGCGCTGGCGTCCGGTACGACAGATACAGCGGCATCTGAGATCCCGATTCCGTATGTCACCTGCTTGAACGCGCCGTTTTCATAGACCCATTCCGTCCATTTCTTTGCCGTGTTGTTGGAGGAAGGCGCAGCAGGAACGGTATAGCCCTCCGGAGCTGAAATCTCGAACTGTGTATCGGGTGTTGCGGAAACCTCATACTTGCAGGAAACGTACATATTTTTAATCAATCCGTAGGATTCTCCTGCTTCGGAAATCTCTGCGGAGATGTACAGCTTGTCGCTGCCAAGGGAGGAGGGCACGGACCACTTGAAATACAAGAGGTTCTTTTCGTTTGCGGGGACTACGACCTTGGAAAGCGTTACAGTCTTTATGACGGTACTGCCGCGATAAACCTTGAAAATGACGGAGATATTCTCTGCAGGCGTCACGCCTGAGCCGCCCTGATTCACCAAATAGAAGGAGGATACAACGTCCGTCCCCTCACGGTAGGCGGCGTTGGGTTGAATCATCTCGATCGAAAGGCTGTAGGCAGGCTGCCAGACCGCATAAAGCGTGATCTTTGCACCATTTACAGCGGACAGATTCCTGATCGTCTGCTTATCCGAGTATGGTGTCCCGGTTCCGTCCGCTTTGGTGTTCCATGAAACAAACTGATATCCGGTCCTCGTAAAGCCGTTGGCAGTCAAAGCCTTTGTCTCGTCATATTTAACACTCATGGACGCGGTGGAGCCCCCTGTGCTGCCATTTCCGTTGAATACGACGGTATAACTGATCGGCGTCCATCTGCCGTAAACGGTAATATTTCCCGAAGGCGTAAAGCTTCCGCCGCCTTCACCGATTTTCGTTCCGCCTGTCGTATCCGTGTACCAGCCTGTAAAGGTATATCCGGTTCTCGTCGGATTGGGAAGCGGGACAGAGGCGTCTGACCAGCGTGCAAAGAGGTTGATCACGTCGCCATGTATGGCGGAAAGGTTTTTAACAGACTGCTGATCGCCATATGCCTTGGCGCCGGTCGCTGTTTTTGCCCAACCTCCGAAGGTGGACGTCGCTTTTGCGGTCGTGTTCGACGCGCCGTTGCCGTAGGCAAATGTTACTGTAAACGTCCGCTTATACGCATTTGCTGTCAGATTCTGCGATTTGTCATACGTAAACGACTGATCGGCCATTGTTCCGCTTGTGGCGCCGTTTCCGTTAAATCGAACCGTATAGGTAACAGGCGTCCATTGCGCGTAGAGCGTGACGTCCTTTGCGGGCGTATACTTCCCGCCGCCGTCGCCGACCTTGGTGCCGCCGGAAGAAGAGGTAAACCATCCCGTTAGGCGGTATCCCGTTTTCGTGGGAGACGGCAGTGTCATCACTGCATCGTTCCACAGGGCGTACAGGTTCACTATGTCGCCGCTTTTTGCGGAAAGGTTCTTTACCTTCTGCTGGTTATTGTATTCTTTTGCGCCGGTAGACGTTTTTGCCCAACCGGAAAAGACAGCATTGGCTTTTTCAGAGGAATTGGCCGAACCGTTTCCGTAGTTATACGTGACGTTGAAAATGCGCTTGTAAGCGTTCGCAGTTAACGCCTGTTCGACGTCGTAAGTGAAGCTTTGGTTGCTCATTGTGCCGCTCGTCGAACCGTTGCCATTATATTTGACGCTGTATTTGATCGGCATCCACTGGGCGAAAAGAGTTATGTCTTTTGTTGGGGTATACTTTGCTCCAGCAGCACCTATTTTTGTGCCAGAGAAACCAGAAGTATACCAGCCATTAAAAGTATATCCGGTGCGGGTGGGCGTGGGCAGCGTTACGGAAGCATCTGTCCATTTCGCATAAAGACTGATGACGTCGCCGTTCTTTGCGGTCAGGTTCTTGATCTTTTGCCGGTTATCATACGCCTTTGTGCCTGCAACGGTCTTTGCCCAGCCTCCGAACGTGGCTGTTGCTTTTACCGTTGTGTTGGCGGATCCGTTGCCGTAATTGTAGGTTACGGTAAATTCCCGCTTGTACGCGTTTGCGTTTAAGGCCTGTTCCGCATCATAGGTAAAGCTCTGATCCAGCATTGTGCCGCTCGTACTTCCGTTACCGTTAAAACGGACGGAATATGTGATCGGAGACCACTGCGCGTAAACCGTTGTATTCTTGGATGGCGTATACTTCCCGCCGCCGTCGCCGACTTTTGTACCGGATGAAGAAGCGGTAAACCAGCCGCTGAATGTATATCCTGTGCGTGTGGGCGTGGGCAGCATTACGGAGCCGTCTGTCCATTTTGCATAAAGACTGATGACGTCGCCGCCCTTTGTGGTCAGGTTTTTGAGCTTTTGCTGGTTATCATACACCTTTGTACCAGTGGCGGTCTTTGCCCAGCCGCCGAATGCTGCCGCGGCTTTCGCTGTGGAATTGGACGAACCGTTCCCGTTGAAGTTGAAGGTCACAGTGAACTCCCGCTTATACGCGTTCGCCGTCAGAGCCTGTTCCTTGTCATACGTAAAGCTCTGATCCTTCATGGTTCCGCTTGTGTTACCGTTGCCGTTGAAGCGTACTGAGAAAGTGATCGGCGTCCATCTTGCATAGATCGTGATATCCTTACTTGGCGTATACTTTGCTCCACCATCGCCGATTTTTGTTCCGGACGAAGCGGAAGTATACCAGCCGCCGAAGGTATATCCCGTGCGGGTTGGCGCGGGCAAGGTTACGGAGCCGTCTGTCCATTTCGCATAGAGACTGATGACGTCGCCGCTTTTTGCGGTCAGATTCTTCACCTTCTGCTGGTTATCATACGCCTTTGAACCTGTGGCGGTCTTTGCCCAGCCGCCGAACGCTGCGGTTGCTTTAGCCGTTGTGTTGGCGGATCCGTTGCCGTAATTGCAGGTAACAATGAATTCCCGTTTATATGCGTTCGCTGTCAGAGCCAGCTCCCTGTCATAGGTGTGCGTCTGATTGCTCATTGTCCCGCCGGTGGCGCCGTTCCCGATGAACTTGACCGTATACTGAATCGGATTCCAGATCGCGTATAACTGCAGATCGGCATTGCCGGTATACTTACCGCCGGAAGAATATGCAGTCCCTTTTCCGTCTGATTTCGTATTCCAGCTTACGAACGAATATCCTTCGCGTGTAGGCTTTATTGCAGACAACGTCAGATCCGTTCCGTGCTTTTTTGTCTGGTCAGCCGGAGCGCCCTTGCCACCGTTCGCATTATACGAAACGGTATACGCATTCAGCTGCCATTGCGCATACAGTGTTAAGTTCTCGTTTTTGGTATACCTCGCACCGACCGCATACGACGTTCCCGAACCGTTTGCATTCGTGTTCCAACCGACAAAACCGTAACCGGTACGGGTCGGTTTTACAGAGGACAGCATAAGATCTACGTTGTACGTTTTAGTCTGCGCTCCGGGTGCGCCCGTGCCTCCGTTGGCGTTGTAGGTCACCGTGTAGGACTGGAGCTTCCACTGTGCATAAAGCGTCAGGTTCGCATCTGTGGCATATTTCCCACTTGGCTGATACGTTGTGCCTTTCCCGTCAACTTTCGTGTTCCACGACACAAAGTCATATCCGTCCCGCGTCGGCTTACCGGAAGCGAGCGTCAGGTCAACGCCATGTTTTTTGATCTGCGCAGCAGGTGCGCTTTTACCACCGTTTGCGTCATACGTGATAGTATACGTTTTGAGTTTCCACTGGGCATACAGCGTTAAGTCAGCATTCGCAGTATACTTTGCACTCGGTTTGTAGGTTGTGCCCTTGCCATCGGCTTTTGTGTTCCACGATACGAAATCGTACCCGGTACGGGCTGGAAGTCCGGAAGCCAGCGTTAGATCTACACCGTGCGTCTTCGCCTGAGAAGCAGGCGCTCCGGTACCGCCGTTGGCATTGTAGGTCACCGTGTAGGACTTGAGCTTCCACTGTGCATAAAGCGTCAGGTTCGCATTTGTGGTATACCTCGCACCTGGCTGATAGATTGTTCCTTTTCCGTCAGCTTTTGTGTTCCACGACACAAAGTTATACCCATCACGGGTTGGTTTGCCGGAAGCCAGCGTAAGATCCACCCCATGCGTCTTTGTTTGAGAAGCTGGCGCACCGGATCCGCCGTTGGCATTGTAGCTGACGGTGTAAGTTTTTAGTTTCCACTGAGCGTACAGAACAAGGTTCGCGTTGCTCGTATACTTCGCGCTGGACTTAAACGTTGTTCCCGTGCCATCGGCTTTTGTGTTCCACGATACGAAATCGTAGCCGGTCCGGGTCGGGATCCCGGAAGCGAGCGTAAGATCCACGCCATGCGTCTTCGTCTGAGACGCCGGTGCCCCGGACCCACCGTTGGCGTTGTAAGTCACGGTGTATGTTTTCTTGGCCCATTGCGCATACAGGGTCAGGTTTGCGTTCGCTGTATACTTCGCACTCGGTTGATAGGTTGTCCCTTTGCCATCGACTTTCGTATTCCACGAAACAAAGTTATACCCATCTCGTGTCGGTTTACCGGAAGCCAGCGAAAGAGCCACCCCATGCGTCTTGGTCTGAGATGCCGGTGCGCCGGAACCACCGTTTGCATTGTAGGTCACGGTGTATGTTTTCTTGGCCCATTGCGCGTACAGAGTCAGGTTTGCGTTCGCAGTATACTTTGCACTCGGTTTGTAGGTCGTGCCCTTGCCATCGGCTTTTGTGTTCCATGACATGAAATCATAACCGGTACGAGTCGGAAGTCCGGATGCAAGCGTAAGATCCACTCCGTGTGTCTTCGTCTGAGATGCCGGTGCCCCGGACCCACCGTTGGCGTTGTAAGTCACGGTGTATGTTTTCTTGGCCCATTGCGCATACAGTGTCAAGTTCGCGTTCGCCGTATACTTCGCACTTGGCTGATAGGTGGTTCCTTTTCCGTCGGCTTTCGTATTCCACGAAACAAAGTTATACCCATCTCGTGTCGGCTTGCCGGAAGCCAGCGTCAGGTCCACATTGTGTGTCTTTGTCTGAGACGCCGGAGCACCGGAGCCGCCGTTGGCATTGTAGCTGATCGTGTAAGTTTTCAGTTTCCATTGCGCATAGAGAGTCAGGTTCGCGTTGGCAGTGTACTTCGCGCCCGGTTTGTACGTCGTACCCTTGCCATCGGCTTTTGTGTTCCACGATACGAAATCGTTGCCGGTACGGGTCGGGATCCCGGAAGCCAGCGTCAGGTCCACTCCGTGTGTCTTCGTCTGAGAAGCAGGTGCGCCGGAACCGCCGTTTGCGTTGTAGGTCACGGTGTATGTTTTCTTGGACCATTGCGCATACAGTGTCAGGTTCGCGTTTGTCGTATACTTCGCACTCGGTTGATAGGTTGTCCCTTTCCCGTCGGCTTTCGTATTCCACGAAACAAAATTATACCCATCTCGTGTCGGTTTGCCCGAAGCAAGCGTAAGATCCACGCCGTGCGTCTTTGTCTGAGAAGTCGGCGCTCCAGAGCCGCCGTTGGCATTGTAACTGACGGAGTAGGTCTTTAGTTTCCACTGAGCGTACAGAACAAGGTTCGCGTTGGCAGTGTATTTCGCGCTAGGTTTGTACGTCGTACCCGTGCCGTCAGCTTTTGTATTCCACGAAATGAAATCATAACCGGTACGTGTAGGAATCCCGGAAGAGAGAGTCAGATCCACACCATAGTTTTTGGTCTGCGCTCCCGGCGCGCCGGTACCGCCGTTTGCATTATAGGTTACGGTATAGGTTTTCTTTACCCACTGAGCATATAGAGTAATATCACCATGCTCCCATTGACCCTTGTGATATTTGTTCGGATAAACGGAATTGTTTGACCAGTAACCTAATGTGGTCCCCGTATACTTCCAGCTGCCGAAATCATAACCGTCCCTTGTGGGGGTGGCGTAGGCAGTCGCCCCGGAGGAGTAGTTGCCGATATACACATCAGTCTCATAGTTGTAATTCTGAGTCGGATTGGTCGTTGAACTGCCTATCTTGCCGCCGTTCAGGTTATATGTGATCTTATAAGGCTTCGGCGTCCACTCAGCGGTTAACGTAATGGACCTGTCGCCGGTCGAAACCGTTGACTCCAGAGAGGAAGCCTTATACGTCGTACCACCGCTGAAAAGCTGGCTTGTGCCATCCTTTTTCCATTTGAAGAAATCATAATAATCTCTCGTCATTTTGAACCCGGAACCGGCGCCGTTCATGAGCGTCAGATTATTATCATAATAGACGCTTTGGGTGAAATAGTTGTTTTCTGCGTTTCGGATATAGCTTGACGAGTAGCTTGTAAAATCAGACGCCAGCTTATAGCTGCTCCCGATTTTCAAGGAGGCGTCGCCCGTTCCGGTCGTGTAGTACACAGACAACAGATGCGGGTTCCGGTTCCAGATGACCATCAGGCCATAGCCTTTGTTGACCAGATTCTGAAAGCTGGTCGCGCTGGACAACGTTGTTCCGGCTGAGATCCCTGCATGGGCTGAATCGGTTTTTAAGGCGTCCGGCCAGTTGAGGTTGGTATAGCGCCGGATCGTGACCCAGCCGGAGCCATAACCCGAGCCCTCGTTGCCGGTGGAGGTTTTAGAACAAACGACGCAGCCGATCAGCCCCATTTCGGTGACGGTGATGCAATAGTTTGTTCCTTCGATCTTTACCCGGTATATGGGTTCAATAAATACAAAATCGGAGGATTTCATATTGGCGACTGTAGCGCCGGACTGCATTTTATTCAGGATCTTGTTGATGTTGCCGTCCTGCAGGCCCCACGTGGTCATGGCGTCTTCATCTGCGGGCAACACAACGGGAATATCCGTTCGGTTGCAATACTTATAAGCGCTGCTGGTGGAATAATACTCCCGTTCGATTTTGACGGAATCGAACCAGCGCTTATATTCATATTTGCTCAGGTTCCGATAGGTATTTCCGTTGACAGTGGCTTTGATATGGTACCCCCAACTGGAATTGGGGTTGTAACCGTTATAGAAAACGTCCAATGCTGATTTCCTGGCGTAATACCCGTCCGAGCCGAGCGTCAGCCATGAGAAACGATACCCGACGAGGTGATCGTCGTTGCTGCTCGGAACAAGGTACGCGCCGCTGACGGAAGAGCCGCCGCCGGTATGGCCGATATGGGTTCCGTCGCCCTCTACCGCGAAGACGGTCTGCGAAAATGTGGACACCAGCAAAAGGACGGCAATGAAAGAAGAAATTACCCTTATCCATTTCGGATGTTTCATTTTTATCAGTCCTTTCGATAAAGACGGGAGAACGAAAAAAGAGCCGACCGCAGTCAGCTCCTTTACCCGTTATCCGTTATTTCTTCGGTAATTCCGTTATGATATATGTCGGATTGGTACAGGTGTGGCAGATCCCCATCGGCACAGATTCCCCGCAGTGGATGCAGGTCCAATCCGCGAAGGAGGATCGGGTGCAGCCGCCGAAGGCGCAGGCGTTGTTTCCGTATTCATCCTGCGAACAGGGTTTGCCGCAGTACAGGCAGGTGTTGACGCCGTCGCCCTGATATATGGGTTTTACCGGCTGCGGTTCGGCCTCAGACGGCGCCGGTTCCTGTTCATGATCCTTTTTCTTAGCCTCTTCTTCTGCCCGTAAGCGAGCTTCATCTTCCGGCGTGAGCGGAAGCTCTTCGGTCGGTCCGAACGTGGGATCTTCCGGATCCGTATATGTGCTTTCGATCAGCGGTTCCAAGCCGACTGCCGTGCGCAGGATCATTCGTGCGTCGGAGGCGCTGATCTCGCCGTCGCCGTCGTAATCCGCATGTACAAATCGGTAACTCCCGGGAGCATAATCCTCCAAGCCGACGCAGGCGCGCAGCGACAGTCTCGCGTCCGCCGCGGAAACTTCGCCGTCGCCATCCACGTCGCCGTGGTAACGGACGGGCCCCTCAGCCGCTTCGGCAGTGTTATGCAGCGCGCCGCCGAGCAGAGGGATGATGAGAAACAAACCGATCACAACCACAGCGGCAACAACGCCTGCGATCAGCTTCTTCTTTTTGATGGATATTTTTGCGTTCATATTGAAACCTCACTTTCTTTGTCGCCGTATTGCGGCGCAGTTCCACAATACCCGAATCGCTTCGGAATATCTACTGTTTTCGGCAAAACAGAAAAATGTTATCAGTGCAGACACAGTTTTACCTTAAGTTTTTGACCGCAGTTCAGATGTGATATTGACAGGGATTGTTGCCGTCGCAACGGTTACCCCGGCAAACCGGATCGGTACGCGCATGGTGTATGTGACGTATAGCTCCAGCTGCTGATCTTCAAGGAACCCGATCGTCGGCACAGTGATATTGAACTTTTCATGACCGTCGGTGTCATAGCAGTAATACCGCGCGCCGGTTTTGGTCAGCGAACAGAATTCCGCGAGCATCTGGTTGTATTTCGCGGTGTTCACATTGTCGGTGGCGTTTTTGCCCATCTTGATATTGTTGTAAATCAGGATGGAGTTATTGGCGACAAAGGAGTCGAACACGATCTCCGTGTTCGTTTCCTGTACTCTGATCAGTGAGATTGCCGACGCGAACGTAAATACGGCAGAGAAGATCATAAAGATAATCAGCATGAACACACAGACGGTTACATAGGTGTCACCCCTTTTGTTCTTCATGCCGGTCATCCTTTCCAATACTTTTCTGAGATGCCGCTTCGCGTTGAGGTACAGGTGATGGGAACGCTGACCACGCCCACGCCGACCAGTTTTGTCTGAACAGACACCGTAACCGTCATTTTCTGCCCGAGCTGCACCTTTTTCAGCGCTGCGTTGTAATAGGAAGACGCGGAAACCGTGTAATCAAAATCGAAGAATTGCGTCTTCAGATCGTTCGCGCGTTGATTGAACTCGTCCGAAAAACAGCCGTTGTAGGTGGCGACCTGGATGAGCTGTTCGGAAATCTCATCCAAGTCTTGCTTAAGCGTAAAGAATGAATAGATATTGATTGTCAGTACAAGGACGCAGAGAAGCGCCACGACGCCGACGCAAATATCGATATATCCTTCCGCTCGCTTGTTTTTTAATAGTCGATGCATACTTGTTCCTCCTGATTACTGAAAGAGGATTCCCATGGATGTGACGATCTGTTCCAGAATCACCACCACATAGATCAGCATGAAACAAATCAGCAGGCACATGGATAAGCGTTTGACTTTTTTCGGCACCTTCTGTGCTTCCAGCCGGAGCTGCTGCCGCTGTACGTCATTGAATTTGATCGCCAGAGAAGACCAGTATACGGCGGTATCGTCGCCGCGCAGAATACCGATCAGTCCCCGGCATACGTCGGACATCATGGACGAACCTACGCGGGTTTCCAATCTGGTGATAGCCGCCTCATAGTTACCCGACCGCATATCCGCCGCGGTGATTTTAAGCTCATTCTTCATTTCGACGCCGGCGTTTTCCGCATAGCTTTCAAGCATGTACAGAACGTCTCGGTTGTGCTTGAGCGTTTTCTCTATGGTGAAGACCAGCCGGGGAAGCTCGAATTCGATTCTGTCACGCTTTGCGCGGATCCTCCGCGTGACCGCTTTGTTTTCTCGGATATACAAAAATACCGCGAGAAACAAAATGACAGGGCTCAACAGCGGAAACAGAAACAGCGTGGGAACGGCAAAAACGCCGACCAGCAGCGCTTTAACAATAGCGTTCGCCTTGTATTCCTCCGGAGAGATGTTCATCTGCGCGGTCTGCAGGTCCGCAAGAAGCTGTTCCCGCTTAAAATCGTTGATTCTCAGATGCTTTGCAATCCATGAAGAAATACCCTTCAGCCAGACGTCCAGCCCGGACGTCTTTTCTTTCTGCCGTTTTGAAAGACTCACGATCGCTTTGGAGGTTTTGTAATATGGCAGACGGAACCGATTGGCGAGCAGAAAATACACGCCTACGGCAAACGTCATGCCGATGATAACCTGAAATATCATATCTTTCCCTCCCTCATCGTTTGTATTCCACGGGCTTTGTAAATTTCATCATAAACATGGCGGTTATGAGAATCACGACGCCGCAAACGCCGAGCACGATTTTGCCCGGGGTTGTCGCCATCAGCGTGTGGTACCAGTCCTTATTCAGGAAGTACAACAAGGGGATGTTGCCGACAACCAGTGCCACCATCATCCAGTATTCGTTCCGTGCGGAAGCCAGCATCGTTTTCAGCTCGTTGTTGACGATACGCACGTCCGTCAGCTTGCCGACAATGGGCAGCAGCGTGTCCTTCAGCGTCCGGTCATCCTGACATTGGATGACCGTGTCGCACCATTCCCGGAATATTTCATTGTCGAGACGCTCCCGCAGGTTGAACAAAGCCTGTTTGACGCTTGAGGAAACAGCCGTCGCGTCGCCCTCAAAAGCCATGAAGACTTCTTTCAAGGGGGATTTGATGTAACCGAGATTTTCACGGACAGCCGCAAGGATATCGTCGGAACGAATATATGACGTGGTCACGATAGACAGCGCTGTTTCCAGTTCTTCTTTGGTCTTTCTGTCGTAAACCGAAAGGGTGTTGGCCGTATAGAAAAACGGCAGCAGAGCAAAGGCGACGGAAAATGCGGGCAGCAGGAAGGGGTTCTCGATCAGAACAGCCAGCACAGCGCCGACCGCAAACAAAACCAGCGACAGGGTGAAGACCAGGGCGAACTGCTTCGCTTTGCCGGAAACAGCCAGCGCGTTTTTCATGTTCATCAGGACGGTGAACACGCCGTGTTTTTTCCTGTTTCCACGGATGTTGCGCACCTCGTCCCGCAGGGAATCTTTGGGCGAGATCACGTTCAGCAGATCGTCCGCGATCTGTACGGGCGTCAGTCCGAACAGACAGGCGATGGCAATCACCAGAAGCACGGAACTGATAAGAGAGATTATCATAAATAATCAGCTCCTTTCTGTAAAAACCGGTTCAGCATGGACTGTGGCGCTCCGAACTGCGTAAGCTTCTGCTTCAGATTTTCGCTCATCAGTTCGGGCTGCTCGAAGTGGCCTTCGATCTGGAATTTGTCTCCGCGCAGCTCATTCCGCGTGATTTTGTAGCGGAACAGCGTATGGTATTCCCGGTCGCCGTTGGGCGTGATCACGCACTCGGAGATATCCATGATCTTTCGGGAGTTATCCTCCAGCTTATGCGAATAAATCACCAGAGGAAACGCCTGTCCGGCCTGAACCAGCGAGGTGTTGAAGTCGATGGGAAACCGTTTCTGACACAACAGCGCCAGACGCATGTGCGCGGCGTCTGCTGCGGAAGCGTGGATCGTGGAAACCACGGTGTGTCCGGTCAGGGACGCTTCTACGGCAGAGTACGCTTCCGTATCGCGCATCTCGCCGACCACCACGATGTCCGGGTTAAAACGAAGGGAAGCAACGACAAGGTCTTCCTGAGAGATGTCATAAGCGGGGTTATCGCTGGGCCTTGACAGCGTATGCACCACGTTATTGGTCACGATCCCGTCTCTGCTTCTGACGAGGGATAATTCTCTTGAACCGCTCTCAATCGTAAAAATACGTTTATTGTCCGGAATGCTTGTAAGCAAGGCGTTCAGCAGTGTCGTTTTACCGCTGGACGTCGCGCCGGCGACTACGAAAGAAACGCCGTAACGCAGACACATACAGAGGAAGTCGATCATCTTCTGCGTCGCGTTGCCGCCCCAGATCAGCTGTTCCCGGTTTACGCGGGAGGGGTGCAGCAGTCGGATGGAGACGGAGATGCCTCTGTCTTCATCCACGATGGGTTCCTTGAGCGCTGTGATACGGGTATTGCCGGGCAGATGTCCCTGTGCGGTCGGCGTAGCGTTATCAATAATCATCCCCGAATGATGCAGAAGACGTTTGACAACGTCGATGGCGTGCTGCGGCGCATAGAAATGCTCAGGCGATTTCTCGATCCGGCCGTCCGTATATGTGATGGCGATATCGTCCCAGCCGTTGATGTTGATCTCTTCGATCTCGTCCCTGCCGAGGTACTTCGTCAATACCGAGTATTCCGCCATCTCCGTATACAGCGCGTCGGACAATTCTTTGAAGGTCATCCCTTCTACCTGGGAAGCGCTGTCATACAGGTATTTGTCGATATACGTCCGAAGTTGTTCGTACTTGTCTTCATCCGCAAGGGATGCGGCATACCGTTCGGAGATGTACTTCTGCGCGGACTGCAGCACATAGATAAAGGCGGAGGAATACGCCATCAGATCACCGCCTTTGCAATATCGTTCAGGAGCCCTCTGTATTTTTTATCCGGCAGCGGCTCGGAGAGTGTGCCGCAGTACGCCTGTTTTTTCAGTTCCTCGCAATATGGCAGCACAAAACGGACGTCGCCGAAATGGGCTTTGACTTCCTCAATCGGCAAAAAAACGTCTTTGTCCTTCGCGTTCAGTACCGTCAGACGCGTCGCGGTCTGCTCTCCGGGGTTGTCGTTGGAAGCAAAGTAAGCCATACTCTTAACGTCCGGCGTTGCAAAACGGATCGTTGCGGAGGCGTCGGAGCGAAGCACGGCGGAGATCAGCTCCGTCGTATCGCTGTCGCAATCGGCGATCACGTATTCGGCGATCTGCAGCAGTACGGAAATCAGCTGCAGAACCTTATCCTCCGTCGGGCGGGGGTAGGTGTATTTGTTTTCGCCGGCCTTAAAACCGAGATAGCCGAAATCCATCATGGTTTTGACCGTCACGATCCGACGCAGCACGTCTTCCTTGTAGATGTCCGTGTGATCCAACGCCATACCGAGAGATTGAAGATCGTCATCTCTGCAGTGGGGGAAAAGGTAACCCATCACCGGCACCGTAAGATCAGGGCACATAAAAATGACCCGACGCTTTGTCAGGTCATAGATCTCCTGCGCCAGCTTGATCCCGTTGACTGTTTTGCCGGAATCGGGAGAGCCCGTGATTGCGATGAGCTTAGCCATTGTCCCCACCTCCGTCCTTCTGCGGCTGTGCGGGCGAAGCGAACAGCGAATCCTGTTTTGCAAGGAATTCGTCCGCTTTTTCCTTTTCGCCGCGGAAAACCAGAGCTGCCTGAATCTTTCCTTCCGCTTCATATTTGGCAAGCAAAAGCGCCTGCTCGCTGTTTACGAGTACCGTAACGGTGGACGGGATCTCAAAGCTGCCGTCCTCATTTTTGATGATATCTTCCTTGTCGATGCCGCCAGCCGTTGTCGCGGTGATGACTTTGACGTACTGCAGTTCCGGCGGAATGACTGATTCGTTCCCGTCTTTATCGACGAATATCAGGCTGATGATATCACCGTTCTGCAGTTTGCCGGAAAGTCCCGCGGCGAAGGTCGGGATCGGGACGCTGACTGCAATTTTGTTCCCGTCCAGACTGGCAAAGATATCCTCCGCGGAATCGGCGTTGTCGGAGATCTTATCCTCCGTCAGACAGTCCCCGGCATACAGGTTCGACACAGCGTATTTACCGACGATCTGGGCGGCGTCCGTCAGAACGCCCGCAGGAAGCGCAGCCGTATTGACCTTGACTTCTTCCAGATGATCCTCGGTGAGCTGCGCGCCCTGGTTTACGTCTTCCTTGAGCCGAAGCACGGCGGTAGTGTCGGCGGTCATCCGGTTGACGAGCGGTCCCGCCGCAAAGGTGATCGCAACCGCAGCGATCATACAGATGATTCCGATTATGGTTCTGTTTTTCATTGGAATCCTCCCTTAGACAAGAAAGCGACTGCGCCGCTGCGCAGAGCGCTTTCGTATTCGCCATTGCCGTGCCCGAAGGGCAAATCGGCAGGCGTTACAATCTTTTTTATTTAACAGGAACAAAGCGCAGCCCTCTGTTCTGCGGAGAAGCTTCCTGTTAAATAAAATATGCCGCGAGAAATCCCGCGGCAAGATACGGAAGCATGGGAAAGCCATGCTCTTTGTTGTTTCTGCGCTTGACAGCGCTGATCACAGCGTTGACGGCGATTGCCAGAATCAGCCCGACAATCACACCGCAGAGGCTTTTCGGAATCCCGAGTAAAAACGCGCATGCGGCGGAGAACTTGATATCCGCGCCGCCGATCCGACCCTGAAAAAGGACGGACGTGCTGATCATAATCACGAATACAAAAGCCCCGGCGATCAGCATGGAGGGGATCTCATTCAGCTGCACGCCGATCAACGCAGTGATCAATATATAAACATGAAGGAGATCGCCGCATTTCCGGGTTCGGATATCGCTGTATGAAGCGTAGAGAAACAGAAACGTAAGGATCATGCCCTTGACGGCAGAAAAACTGTCGCCGAAACGAAGCGCCAGCAGAACAGCGGAAACAACGGGGATCGAAATAAAGGCGGCCAGGAATTTGTTCCGGTTGCCGCCGAACTTTTCATAGCTTTTCTCTGCAAGGACACAACCTGCGATAACGCCAAGAAAAAGGCAGCACAGGCTTCCCGCGTATGGCACATTCTGAAACAGTATGACGGAAGCGCCCTTCGGCAGAATCATATTCATTCAAACATCTCCTTCATGGTTGAAATCACGGCGGGAGCAAGACCTCCCGCCGCGGGTCAGGGCTGCAGGTTATCAGCCGTTGTAGTTAAACAGGCCCTGTACTTTTTGGGTGACCGTGGGCATGATGGTCGAATTAAAGAGTGCATAGAGGCCCGCGAGAAGCAGGGCGCCGATGACAACGGCAATCAAGATTTTGACGCCGCTGTCCACGTAACCTTCGGCGGTGGGGGCGGCGAGCAGGGTTCTTGCCTCGAAATACTTACGGACAGCTTTGTCGACGAGGTTCGCGGCGGCGTTTTCGATGCGGTTCTTCGCGGAACGGATAAAGTTCTTGATTTTCTTAAACATGTATATATACCTCTCTTTCTTTTTTATCAGCCGTTGTAGTTGAACAAGCCCTGCACGCGCTGGGTGACGGTGGGCATGATGGTCGAATTAAAGAGCGCGTAGAGTCCCGCGAGGAGCAGGGCGCCCAGCACGACGGCAATCAAAATTTTGACGCCGGAATCCACATAACCTTCGGCGACGGGGTTCTCGATGACGACCTTTGCGGTGATAGCAGCGGCGTTTACCTTTTCGATGACGGTCTCAGCCGCTTTCTTGATCTTGTTGGCTGCTTTTTTGATGAAATTCAGCATAGGGTTAATACCTTACCTTTCTTTATTTATATAGTGTTGCTGAAAAAAGGAAGCCCGCTCACATCTGCTGCGAGAGGACTTCGGATTCGACCGGCGTTTCGGTCTGCGACATTTTCTGCTCATACGCCTGCAGGACTGCGCTCTGGATGGCGTTTCTGCCGTCCACGGTCACGGCGTGGAAAATGTCAGAGTATTCTTTTTTGCCGTTCTTTTCATACGACTGCTGGGGCATCTGCACCCACGGTTCCTTGTCGGAATCATATACCCGCAGCCCGTGTACGGCGAAAGCGCCGCCTATGGTGACGCTGGCGCGCGCCAGCAGTTTGCTGTCCGGGATATCGTAGGTATGCTCGATCCGGGCGGAAATGGAAGGCGTCCCCCTCTCTTTTTCGGACGCCGCCTTCGGTGCTTTGCTGTTGGCCATGATGGTTCACCTCCTTTCAAGTTACATCATGAATCCATATATGGAGAAGCCCATATCGGCTTCCACTTCCTCCGGAGAGATATCCTCCGGCTCACGGAACTGATCCATATATTTCACCACCTCCTCATCAGTCAAGGATCGGAATTCCTCACCGGCGTCGCCGCAGATAAAGAAGGGGCCTGCCATGATGGTCCCGTTCTCCAGCCTGCGATTTCCGTCCAGCCCCTCCAGCTTTGCTTCTTCATTGCCGACGATCACACCATCCCCGTCCAGATAGACGGGTTCGATCAGGCCGCCGACAGCCTGCTGCATCCCTTTCAGGGTATGAGGAATCTCCGTTTCATAGGGAAATCTGTGCGGCTCCACGTAGAGAACCCGCATCAGGTTATCCGGCTTATGCGTCTGTGCTTCGTCGAAGTCAATTTTTTGAAACCCGAACGAATCACAGAAAAAAGCTCCGTTTTCATTCACAACCACGTCGGAGACGGAAAGCGAATGTCCGCGGAGCAGAGGGTGTCGGTCCGTATTCAGTTGTGCGAAAACGTCCTCGAGGTTGGGAACTTCCATGTCGGCGTTCAGGACCTCGTTATATACGCCCGGATCCACGCCGCCGTGTTCTCTCGTAAAATCCAGCGGCATGAATTTCACATGGCTCGCGTCTCGATCATGGTCGATCTGGTAGACCTTTACGCGCATGTTTACATCCCTCCCATCGCGGGGCCGTGGGATTGCGAAATACGGTCCTCAAATTCTTCCGCGTCGCAGATCCAGTAATCTGGACCGTTGTACATGGACACGTACAGATCGCCGTCTTCAATTTCGATCGGTCGCTGCTCAAATCCTTCGCCGAGTCCGTCGCTGTTTTGTCCCGTGACCCAATCCGTGACGCTTTCTTTCTCTTCCGGTGTGAGCGGCGCGGTCAGATAGAGATCCACCTTGCCGTAGAGCTCGCCGTCGTGTTCCTCTACATCCCAGTATGCCGAAACCAGCTTGGCTTTTGCGGAAGGGATCTCGTCGTAATAGTCCGCCATATCGCCGTACTCGGGCGCCTGCTCAAGTTCGAGCGCCTCTTGAATCTCGGAAGCATGCGCGGCGATCATGGAATTGCCAACGTCATACATCTCTCCGTCTTCCTCATGCATGTCAAGTGACGCGGTCAGAGGGAAATACAGTGTTTCACGCACACTGCCATAGCTGTGCAGCTTTTCAGCGCGGTCCTTGTACAGATCCGAATAGGATTCGTACTTCTGATCCATGATTGCTGTTTCCAGCTCCGCTTTCACGGCAGGATACGTTTTTTCCAGCGTGGCGGCGACGGCGTTGGCCGTGAGCAGCGTGTCTGTTTCATGAAACAGCAAACTCAGTTTGCCGCCGATATCATTTCCGGAGATCAGTTTGATGTGCAGATCCTCGTCTTCCTCATCCCTAAGATACAGCGGGATTCTCGGGGGACAGCCAAGTTCTTTCAGCGTTCTTCCCAAAACGTATTTGTTGTCGGGCAGATCAACAATCGCCTGTTGACCCTTGTAGTCGATCAGTGCCTGGTATACCATGGTTACATTCCTCCCATTACCGGTCCATTGTCCGGGGTTGCGTCTTCTGATATTTCCTCACTGTTGTTCTGATCTGAAATCGTCTGCATCTTTTCTCTCGCCCAATCGGGAATATGCTCATCTGCGATCACACCGAGAAAATCATGTCGGTAGAAGCTGGTTTTCTCACCATCAGAAAGAAACAAGCCGAAGACTCTTCTTCCGGACGGTTTCGGACGGCAGCCAAATCCTCCGGTCGCAAAGAACAGCTGGTTTTCCGGCGTTCGGAATACCTCCTTCAACGCGTCGGCCTTCATGATCAGCAGCTTACCTGTGTAATCTTCCTCATCAGTACAGTGGTTTCTGTCAAAGAAACCGAGATCCTTCCAGTATTTCCGCGCCATGTCCGCCATTCCGTCCACGAGACAGGGGTGGGATTTAACGCAGAAATAGCAGTTGTTTTCATCAGCGGGGATATAGAAGCTCTTTGCCCACGCTTTGTTTTCCCGTGAATACCTGCCGTCGTAGTCTGCCTGCTGAAGCGTATTGGCAAGCACCCAGTTTACGCGGTCGATGCCGAATCGCTCCACGACCGGCGTGAGACAATCGCCCAGGCGGTTATCGTGATAATTCGCCGTTATCGCCTCTCCTATAGCAAACGCGCAGTTGCAGTTTTCATGATAGCTGTCCCGCCATTCTTTGATCGCATCATGGTTTCGGGCTTCTTCGCGGGAAAAACGGTAGAGCGGAAGATGCTCAGACATGGACCTTTCTTCCTTTCTGCTCAGCCCATTTGAGAGACAAGTGCAGAAGCGCAGCTTTTTGCTGTTCCGGCGAGAGCCCGTCGAGAAAACTTTTCAGGGTAACGGTTCCTTCTGCGTCGCGATCCGCATGATCCTTTTCGGGACAGCGCTCGTCACAGATGATCTCACGGGTCACAAGGACGGAGCGGCCGTCCTCGCTTTCGGTAAAAGAAAGCACGTCGTTTTGCTGGAAACCGACGCGCTGACGCATATCAAAGGGGATGGTGATTCGGCCGCGTTTGCCGAGAATACGGTACATTTTCATATTGTTTCCTCCATTCATACAGGTAAATATTGAGATATTTTTCCTGCCGCCAGAGCCATGGCAATCAGCAGGGCAATGGCGGCGATGATCAAAAGCATGGGCTGTGTTGTTCTCACGACAGAACCATTCCTTCCCCCGGTTCCTCGGGCAACCACGCCATATCAACGGCATCCTGTCCGAGCGATTCCAGAAGGCGGTTGTACGCGCTGACGTCGGGACAATCACGGATGCCGAAATCTGCGCAGCCCTGCCGTGCGTAGGGCAGATCTGTTTCGCTTTCAGCAAACATCTCGTTCGGCTCCAGCCACGCTTTGCCCTTGCCCCACAAAACACAAAGGGATGCGGGATATCCGCCTGTCTGATCACTCTGAAAATCCGGCGAAACGTCAACGTCCAGCGTGCTTCTGCCATCAAGCAGAGCTTCTACTTTTTCGGTCAAATCTTCGTAGGTCATATTGTCCCTTTCATTCCACCTTGCAGTGAATAATGGATTCCTTCAGAATCTTCTCGTAATCCTCGATCATGGGAGCAAAGAAGGTCATCTGACGGGGTTTTGCCGCTTCGCGTTCGTAAAAATCATAGTTCGCGATAATCAGTTCGGGGAACTCCTTGCCGGCTTCGTACCGCTGCGCCATGGAGTGGACCCGCGTAAAATCGAACATCGGGAACCCCTCATACAGACCGCGGATTTCCGGGCAGTCGTTGTATGACAGCAGGAATTTACCTTTGATCTGCCCAAGCGTATCCCGCAGTCGAACGTGATCGTCCCAGCCGAAGCCGACCTCATACATTCCCTCCGTCTGAAAATACGGAGGGTCAAGATAGAAGAAGGTTTCCGGGCGGTCATAGTGTCGGATCAGCGTTTCAAAGTCCTGATTCTCCACCACCACATTTGCCATTCTCCGTTGTGTTTCCTGAATCAGAGAAAACAGGCGGGAGATGTCAAAGGGTTGTGCGGCGAAGGATTTGCCGCCGCTGGAATAGCTGTAGCGGAGGAGTTTCAGAAACATGGCTGCGGAGCGTACGTCGTAATCGCGGGTGATGCGCTCCCGAAGCTTTACGATCTCCTCTGCCGGAATCGGCGGCAGGGAGATCTTTGTCAGCTCCAGCTCTTCCCGGAAGTACGAATCATCGAATTCCTCGGTCAGAAAGAACTTTTTGATCGCGTTGAAATCGTCACGCGAGTTTAAGTTACAGAAACCGAGTTCCCGGATGACCGCCATCGGTCGGTCCTTCATGCATCGGAAGAGGTTTACCAGATTATGATCGAAATCGTTGTATACCTCAAAGCCGTCAATCGTGGGCTTCCCGAGCAGGACGGAACCGGAACCGCCGAAGACGTCGACAAAGCGACCGTATTCCCGCGGGAAAAGGGCGTATAAAATATGGAGGATCGGCGTTTTATTGCCGACCCTCGAAACAGGGGTTTTCAATTGTTTCACCTCTTTCAGGTATGGGAAAGCGGCGGCCGAATCGCAGCCGCCGCTTCAGTTACGAGAACGAGGGGTCAAATCCTTCGTCCTCGTCCTCATCGCAGTCGATATCCAGATCAGAATCGTCATCGAAGTCTTCCGAATCGTCGGGATCATCCACAGACGTGATGTTGACGTATTCACCGATAATGCCGAGCGCTTCGTAGTATGAACCGCAGGCGTAAACGCGATCCCGCATCTCAGTCGCTTGATCATGGAGACCGTTCTGTTTAAGGGTGCGTGATGCCAGACCGATCAGGTTGAACACATTGCCATCCTGACCGATCAGCGGACAATTCGGTTTTTTCTGTGTCTCCTGCGGCTGCTCTTTCGGCGCTTCCTCAAAGCCGCCGAGCCGGTTCGAAACGTAATCCGAAAGCCAGGTGCCGCCGAAATTGTCATGGGTCTGCAGACGCCACATGGCGAGTCTGCCCATATCCAACCGAACGTCCTCGCGGAAGGGGAAGAGAATATTCGTAACACCGTCATGCTCAAAAACAGCGCACTCGGAGAACCGCGTTCCATCAAGCAGGATATCTTCCCGCGTCAGCAGATCGTTCATCCCTTCCAGCCAATCCTTCGGATCACCGCCGCAGCCCTGCAGCACAAGGCCCTCGGCACTTTGCATCCGGCGCAGATTTTCCGCGGGAATACGGGAAATGGCAGCTTTCTTTTCTCTGTCGTTCATTGCTTCAGTTTGCTCCTTTTCATAAACTTCGATTTCGCACAGCGGCCGGTCTCCTCTGCGTCGGTCAAGGATCTGAATCGTAGATCCGTTAAAGCGATAAAAGGAAGCGGGTTCATAATCCTGTCGAATCCCCTTGCCGTAGTTGCAGGTCGACCATTTGTTGTTCGGCTGTCCTTTGATCACAGAGTAAAAGCCGTTGGTCTGCACCCTTGTCACAACGCGGGTCAGCCCTTCAAGATCGGGATGTACGCTGTGCGAACGCACATAGATTTCCGTGCCGGGCTGAATGTGACGCTTGAAATCTGCAAGGTTTTTTATCGCAATCGGCTGCCTTGCGTTGGTTGCATTCACAGCTGCATCCCCATCCCTTCGTCGGCTTCTTCATCGGTCG
Organism: Oscillospiraceae bacterium; assembly: GCA_902788995.1. GTDB lineage: Bacteria > Bacillota > Clostridia > Oscillospirales > Acutalibacteraceae > RUG806. The sequence goes on along the minus strand of CADAMO010000005.1, from coordinate 6,879 downwards.
CATCTTCTGCAGGGTCTGCGGTCTGCGCCTGTTCATCAAATCGCGGAACAGGCGCAAAGAGCTGACCGCCGTATGCGGATACGACGCCGTATTCGGTCTGCGTCGCGCCGAGCTTCCGTAGCAATTCGTCGGCAACCACGGGTTCTGTGATCTCGTCAAGCCACCGACCGTCAAAGCGGTTGTCGGTAAAATGAGAGACGTAATCCCGGAAGAATTCCTTTGGGGACAGAGAAAAATATGAGAGCTCATAGGCGGGAAGCTCCTTTGCGAGCTGCAGGGCGCGTTCGGCATCCAGTTTCGGTTCCGCTTCCAGCACTGCTTTATATTTGATCTGCTCCCTCTGGGACATGGCAAGATACCATCCGGCCAGCTCGTTTAAGTACCGGAAATCCATCATATCGTTGAACGTATTCAGATTGAGAGATGGGATCGCGGATTCCATATCGTAAAGCATGCAGTCCTCGATATGCCGCTCGTTATGCAGCGCGGCAATCCGGTCAGCTTCCTTCGGTGAGATCGGCAGAGAGATCCATTCCGCAGAGTCCCGCGTTTCATCCGCGCTCGCATACGGCGCCTGAGAGATCAGAAGCATGAAAACCGCTTTTTGGTTTTCATCCGTTTCCGGCAGATCAACGCCGTTATATACGTCCGGCATCGTAAAATCCCGTGTCGCCACGTACATACCGTCGATAATCACGCCCTCGTCGCAGTCGCGCTGCAGTTCCCCGAGTCTATCCCGATCAAGAAGATACCGGCAGTCTTCCGGGATGTTTTCAATATCCGGATGCAGCTCGTTTTCAATCACGTACTCGCCGAGATCGCGGAGAGAAAAGACGTCCGCAACGACCGGCAGATCCTCTACGCCGTAGGTCATATTGATCAGGTCACGAAGGGAGACGAGCTCCATCTGATCATGCGGGACAATTCCATCATCCTGAAGAAGCGCGTTCATTGCGATTACTTCTTGTTCCGGCAGCACCGCCAATCGCTTTGCAAGGAAGTTCAGTTCTTCCAGCGTAAAGGTATCCATCCGCATTTCTGCGATTTCCTGGACGGGAGGACAGCTCAGGATGTGGTACGACAGATCCTGCATTTTCGGATGTATCCGCGCCCGCTGCATAAAATCCTTGAGCTGCTGCTCAGTTGCGGGAAGCCAGCAGGTGGCATAGCTGACCTCCCGGCAGCCGGGGATCTCCACCTCTGCCTCCACATGGATCGTCCGGGAGCGCAGATAGTTATTTCGGTTACATGGACTGTTCAAAACCTTCATCCTCCTCTTGCTCAAACGGTTCGGCCTCGTAAATCGTCTTGCCGTTATATGTGATTTGGGTAATCTCTTCCGGAGTAAAATCCTGATATCTCCCGAAGAGCGATTCATATTGCGCCCGATCCCGTGCAAAAATGTTCCATGTGCTGTAATGCTTGCCGGGATCACGGGTAAGCGCATCGGCTGTACACTTGAATGTGCATTCCGTTCCGTTTTTACAGACTGTCACAGTCACCGATTTTGCTGATACTTCCGAAACCGCTTCGCTGATTTCCCGAATCCGATGCAAAGGACTGTCTTCCTGCGCGTTCAGTTCGGCAAGAGAATCCCGAATTGCGTCGTTAATCAAGAACTGAAGATACATTTCTTCCTGATGCCCCGCCCAGTATGCCTCTGCCTGACTTTGACAAAACGCGTCTCTGTCGGTGAGATAAGAAAGGAGAGATGCATCTTCCCACCTTGCGAAAGCGTATTCACACTCAAAATGAACGTCTTCCGGCTCCAGATGAAAAAGAAACATTTTTCTGGCTTCCTCCGGGGCGACATACTGTGTGGCATACTGAAGATCCTGTCTGAGCTTATTTGTCGAAAGCGTTCGCACGTCGAGATTGCGCTTATCGTCCTGCAATCGGCTTTCTATCAGTTCGCGAACCCTATTCTGAATGTCATCAGCCATGTCGGAAATCCCGAGAGCTGCTTCGATTGTCGGATCAATTGTCTTGAACCAGCCGCGCGCATCATAAATCATATGATCGCTTTTATGGTAGATACCGCAGTATTTCAGCTTGATTTGCCGATCAACATTCAGGTCTGCTTCCAGACAATCCTCAAACAGGTAGTCGAAATCGTCGCCCCGTGGGACTTTCACATAAAGATTACCGCCGTTATTGCCGCCGATCACAAAGGGTTTGTAATCGTTCCCGTCCAGCCATGCGCGGAACCGGTCTTTCAATTCTTCCACGCTACATACCTCCCATATTCTGCGTTTCGTACTGCTCCACATCGCCGTCGATAAACGCTCCGACGGATACAACCCGTCCGAGGAAATCCGGTTCAGTTTCTTCCGTCAGTTTCAGACAACCGTCTTCACCGAGATCAATCGGCTCTTTTGTGAAAACGGTTCCCCCGAAGTTCACGCGGACATAGGGTTCAATGGCGGCAATGCGGTCCTGATCGTCATTCATACGAAAATGATAACAGTACAGATCTGCCGGCGTTGCATCCGGGCCGTATCTTTCATGGGAAAACAGCGCGGTTTGTCCGGCGACCTCAACCAGCTCAAATTCCTCGCGATCCATAGTTAAATATGCAGTCCCATCGCGATTCAATCGGTAACCGAGCTCTTCGGGATCATATCCCCAGACCTCAAGGGCAAAATCGATCTGATCTCTCTGACCGTCAGGGAAATATTCTTCGGTTCTTTCGCCGGCGGCATATTCATGCATGCCGCAGTTGTGGCCAATATCTTCGTCGGCCCATTTGTGGGTGAATTCCAACTCCGGGAAACGCCGCGCCAGTTCCTCAATCACGGCAATGGGCGCGCTCCAAGCTGTTTCAAACCAAAGCGCTTTACAGTTGGTTCCGTAATCCGTTCCGGCTTCATAGCCGCAGGCGTTCCACTTCGTCCCCCAGTTCCGAATGCTCCATTCATACCAGGTCGGCGCACCGTATTGAAGCTGATTCTGAAATGCCTGTCTGCCGAGTTCCCACTCGTCGGGCTGAATATCCGTACGGACGCGCAGGAAAGCGTCTTCGCTTTGTTGCGGGATATGGAGCAAATCGAGTCCGGTGATCCCGTTTTCAAGGGTATATACGGATATGAAGTCCCGGTAGGCTTTCAGGCCTTTATCGGTCCGGCTGCCTGCTTCAATATTTAACGACTCCGGCATGGGAATCAGCTTGTTGAAATCAATGGTTCCAAGCCCGTAGCGATCATCCTTTATGGCAATCAGCATATTCTGGACGGCAACGGGATCGCCGCTGAACTCAACAAGGTTCGATACATAATTCGGCATTTTCTTTTGCCTCTCTTTCTATGGATAGGATAAACCGCCCCAGCGCGGTAATGACGGGTACGCTGACTGCGTTCCCTGCAAACTTATATAGCTTTGCATCGGAAAAGCCCGCGTCTGCCAGCCTTCGGAATTGCTCGTCGGTAAAGCCCTGCAGACGGAAGCACTCCAAGGGCATGAGCTTGCGGATGTAGCCGTTATAGACGACGCCGTGGATATCCATGGCGGTAAGAGTATACATCGGCTCATCCGGTTCCTTGATTCTCCGTCCCTGCTGGCGTACCGTTTCCCGGCCGGGATTGATAATCGGTCGCGGCGCGTCGGAAATCGGCAGCATCATACCGATGGCGGTATGTTCACCCTTATGGCTGCCGATCCCGGCATCCTGATGGGCGGTCAGGCATCTCGCAAGACCGGTGATCTTCGGGTCGGGATTCATATCTACGCCGAAGCAGGCTGTTCCAACTTCGCCGTTAAAAGAACAACGGAGATGCTTCTCATTTACCGGTTTGAAAACATCAGTAAAGTACATCCCGGTCATTCCGGCAAAACCGCCCGCCTGCGAAGTCAGGGTGACAGAGAGTCCGTCTGTTCCGTAGACGCGTTCTCCCTCCCGGCCAGGTATGAGCTGCTTAAGAGTCTTCGGGTTGCAGTCGGTGAAAGATAATACTTTGCCGGCGCATCTTTCACGATCACATCCGACAATGAACACGCGATTGCGGGATTGGGGGACGCCGAAATTTGCGCTGTTAAGCACCTGCCACGCGACATCGTACCCCAATTCATCCAGCGCGCCGAGGATGGCAGCAAACGTCCGGCCTTTGTCGTGCGATAACAGGCCGGGAACGTTTTCAAGCAGCAGATATTTTGGTTTTTTAACGGCAGCGATGCGGGCAATTTCAAAAAACAGGGTTCCTCGGGTGTCTTCGAAGCCGAGTCTTCTTCCAGCCACCGAAAAACTCTGGCAAGGGAATCCTCCGCAAATAAGGTCGAGATCCGGAAGTCCGGCGGGGTCAATGGTACGCGCGTCTGCAAAATACAGTTCTCCTTTCGTGTCGTACAGCGTCTCATACGCTCTCTTTGCATAAGGGTCGATTTCGCAATAACCGACGCACTCAAACCCATTCAGCTTTGTCAGCCCGCTGCGAAAACCGCCGATCCCGGCAAACATATCGAAAAAACGGAGCGCCATATGGCGTCCGACCTTTCAATTTCTTTTCTATCACTCCTTTTTCTGATCCTTAATGGAAATTAAGTAGTAATCGTACAGATCCTCGGCTGTTTTGATTTCAAATTCCTTATCAAGATTCTCATCATAGAGGCAATCTCCATCAGGATCAGCAGTTAACCACCACTCGATAAGGTCAATATCGTTCAAATAGCAAAGCAACCAGTTCAGGTTGTACTCAAAAAGAGGATCAATTTCAATTGCCCGACAGTTCACACCGAGGCTGATTAATATTGATGCCAGAGAATCCATCCACTCAACATTTTCCTTGAGTTTATTAAGCAATTTGCAAGCGATATCTTTTTTTGCATCTTCGGTCAACTTCTTAGAAAGTTCTTCAACAAACTTTTCTTTCAAGCGTTCATACAAGCTTGTTTTCATTTCTTCTGTCATATCATTTTCCTCCTACATAGAAAGAACGGGGCTATCATCCTCATCGAGATCGTCCCCGTCCATATCGTTATTGTTTTTCTGGTTATTTTCTTCCGCCAGTTCCGAGTCGGTCAGTTTGCGGAAGCTGTCTTCACCCGGCACGAGGGAAAGCGACCTCCCGTTGTCCCATTTCATCCCGATCTGGCCGATATCGTCAACGTATTGGACGGTACCGCGCGTTCCGGGCGGGACGGGAGCCCAGGGATCCTCCATATGATCCAACTGGATCCGGGTGCCGGGCGGATAGGTCTCTTTAATGCGCTCGGCTGTTCTTCGCATTCGGTCAAATTCATTCATGGGTATTCCTCCGTAAAGGTTATTTATTGTGTTTCCATTGGGCGTAAAGCGACCCGCCGGTTTCCATGGGGTAGTAGAATCCCGGCAGATACGCCTTTCCGCTGCCGTCCCGTTCGGTGTTCCACTGCGTGAACGTGTAGCCCGCACGGACAGGTATTGCTTTCGGGATTCTGATTGTGGCGCCGGCTTTTACGGTATGTTCGCCGGTATTTGAAAAGGTCCCGCCGTTGGGGTCAAAGCGGTAGCATACCTGAATGGGCTTCCATCTGGCATACAGGATCGAGCTGTCCCTTCTTCCATACGGTTGACCGGGCAGATAATCTGTCCCTTTACCGTCTATCCGCGTATTCCAGCAAACGAAGGTGTAACCGTCCCGAACCGGGATATCCGTTGTCAACGCGATACGTTCATTCGGGCCCTTGACTTGTCGTTTCGGCGCTTTTCTGCCCCCGTTTGCGTAGAACACCACAAAATACGTTTTCGGCGTCCACCGGGCATACAGCTTCAGATCCTGATTTTCAAAATATTCGGAACCTGGGTAATACAGCGTCCCTCCTCCGTTCTTTTCGGTATCCCAGCATTTGAAGGTATAGCCCTCGCGAACCGGTCTTGCGGATGCGATCTGTACAGGCGCGTCCTTCCGCTTTATCTGCTGCTTCGGCGCGTCGGTCCCGCCGTTGGCGTCATAGCGAACATACCATTTCGCGGGAGCCGCCTGCGCGATCGGCAGCACGGGCAGAAAACAGAATACTGTGATGAACGACAAAAGCAAGCAGAACAGTTTTTTCCTGATCTTTACCATAGATGGAACCCTTCCTTCTTCAGATGATCGCGTTGAGGCTGAATGGCTGACCGCCAACCGTGAAATCAAATTCTGAACTGCCGATGTTATGGCAGTGTTCAGATAAAAAACGATAGTCTCTGGAGCTGCGGATCGTCATATACGCCACCTCTTCAGGGGTCGCTTCTACGATATCCTCACCGCCGTACAGATACGTATCCACGTCAGCGTGGACCTGCGTTCCTTCGGGGAACTGCGCTGTGAAATCCTCATAAGCAGTCCAGCCTTCCAGATCCTCGCAATCAGAAGGTTCCCCGCATACAAGGAAATCCTTCATTTTGCCGTCTGCCGAAAGGGTAACGCTTGAAAATTGAATTGCCATTGCTTTTCTTCCTTTCAGATTGCTTTCCAATAGGTCAGCAGGATATTCTGCCAACCGTTGCAGCAGGTGTACATAATCAGATCGGCGGTTACGGTCCCGGCAATGCTGTAGCCGTCACTATCAAGAATATCCGTTCCGGTGTTGGTCCCATAGCACACACAGTTGCAGACGTATTTGCCGACGCCGCCGTCCGCGTTGGCAACAAAGGCGACGGCGCCCTTTTGCACACGGTGCAGCGTTGAAAATCCCTGATTGTTATGATCCGCCACCACAGGCATCACATCTCTGAACCAGAAGTACGCGGCGCTGTCTGACGCGTCCACGATCCTTTGGACGTCGTCAATGCCGAGTCTTGCAAAATTCAACGGAACGCTGATCCCGACGGAAGGAATGTTAAGCCTGCCTGCCGACCCGTATACCGTACTTTCAGATACCGCCGCTTCCTTTTTCGGCGTTTCTTTTTTCGGCAGGAGGCCCTTC
>CADAMO010000004.1 GCA_902788995.1 Oscillospiraceae bacterium | reverse complement strand
AAATAAGAAAAGAAAAAAAGAGAGAAGAGAAGCCCGGAGCAGAGGAGAGAAAAAGAAAAAAGAAAATAAAATTCCCCCCAAAAAAGAAAAGAGGCGCGGGGGGAAGAAAACCGCATGACGCGTTTTCTTCCTTCCCGCCCCCTCATGCAGCCCGTCCCCTCCGCTGCGTTATCCGGCAAAGCTACTATTGCCTATTGCCTATTGCCTATTGCCTATTGCCTATCTCCTCAAACCGAAAAAAAATTCCCCCAACCTATTTATATTTTCAAAAAGGTATGGTATAATCTACAATGTATATCTATGTCACAAGAAAATCGGAGACCGTTATGTTTGTAGATTCAGCCAATATCAGAGTCAAAGCGGGCAACGGCGGCAACGGGGCCGTGGCGTTTCACCGCGAAAAATACATCGCCTCCGGCGGGCCGGACGGCGGCGACGGCGGCAAGGGCGGCGATATCATCTTCGTCGCGGACGACCACCTGGCCACCCTGTCCGACTTCCGCTACAAGCGCAAATACGCCGCCGAAAACGGCGCGGACGGATCCGGCAGCCGCAAGACCGGCAAAAAGGGCAAGGATCTGGTGATCCGCGTGCCCCGGGGCACCATCATCAAAGAGGCCGAAAGCGGCGCGGTGATGGCGGATATCTCCTCGGACGAGCCCTTCGTCATCGCCAGGGGCGGCAAGGGCGGCTGGGGCAACCAGCACTTCGCCAACGCCACCCGGCAGGCTCCCCGCTTCGCCCGGGACGGCTATCCCGGCGAGGAATGGGACATCATTCTGGAATTGAAGCTCCTGGCGGACGTGGGTCTGCTGGGCTTTCCCAACGTGGGCAAAAGCACGCTGATCTCGGTGGTCAGCGAGGCCAAGCCCATCATCGCAGACTACCACTTCACCACCCTCACCCCGGTGCTGGGCGTGGTGCGCATGGGGCCGGAGAGCAGCTTCGTCATGGCGGATATCCCGGGCCTGATCGAAGGCGCGGGGGAGGGCGTGGGCCTCGGCCACCGCTTCCTTCGCCACGTGGAGCGCTGCCGCATGCTGGTTCACATCGTGGACGTGGCGGGCAGCGAGGGCCGCGACCCCATCGACGACTTCAATATCATCAACAAAGAGCTGGCGGTGTTCAACCCGGAGCTGACCAAGTGCCCCCAGATCGTGGCGGCCAACAAGGTGGACCTTGCCACCGACGAGCAGCTTGCCCGGTTCCGTTCCTTCATCGAGGAAAAGGGCCTGCCCTATTACGAGATCATCGCCCCCATCGCGGAGGGCACGCAGGAGCTGATCAACGCCGTGGCTGCCAAGCTGGCGGAGCTGCCGCCCATCAAGCGGTACGAATCGGAGCCCGTCCCCATGAGCGTCCTGGAAAAGAAGAAGGACACCGGCTTCAAGGTGACGGAGATGGGCGGCGACTACTACGTGGAGGCGGAGTGGCTGCTGAAGATCCTCAACAAGACGGATATCGACGACTACGAGTCGCTGCAGTATTTCCAGCGGGTGCTGGAATCCAGCGGCATTCTTGACGAGCTGCGAAACCGCGGGATTCAGGAGAACGACACCGTGATTATTTATGACTTTGAGTTTCAGTATGTGCCCTGACAGCGACGCGCTGCGGGCGCTTTCCGGCGGAAATCTGCCGCCGTACAAATCCATGAGCGGCCTGTCGCTGGCCTTTGTGGGCGACGCGGTCTATGAGCTGCTGGTGCGCCAGTATGTGCTCTCCCTCGGCGAAGCGCGGGTGCAGGACCTTCACCGGGAGACGGTGGCTCTGGTCAACGCGGCCTTTCAGGCCAAGGCGGCGGACGCGCTGGCGGACAGGCTTACCGAGGAGGAGCTTTCCTACTACAAGCGGGGCCGCAACGCCAATTCCGCCCACACGCCCAAAAACAAGAGCGAGGCGGAATACCACCGCTCCACGGGCTTTGAGGCGCTGCTGGGGTATCTGTACTTGTCGGAGCAGTACGACCGGCTGCGGGAGCTGTTTGGCGTTATCCTTCAAGCCCGCAGCGCGGATCAGTGATCCGGTCTCGCCTGCCGGCTCGGTCGGTGCTTCTGCCTGCAGCAGAGGTCTCCACTGGAGACCCGCACCCGCCGAAGGCGGATCGGAACGCATGTATCATGATAAACAAACGAGAGGCGGAACCGAAGGAGCCGATAAGACAAATGTTATGAACCGGCTGAAAAACAGAAGCAACCCGGTAGCGCGGCACCTCAGTGCCGCTCGTAACACAAACAACTGTTTTGCAGACTGGGAAATAAGTTTTCCTGAAAAAAGAACGGTTTAGCTGATGTTTCAGGCTGCTGAAATATGACTTTGGAAAACAGCGGCACTGAGGTGCCGCGCTACGTTGAAAAACGGCGCAAGGCGCCGTGCTACAAAAATCTGAGACATGTGATTTAACGGCGCAAGGCGCCGTGCTACAAAAAATAGGAGATCTGAACATTGAGCAAACTTTCCAATGATCCGAAATGGCGCAGCGCCGGGCGCATGGCGTGGGATATCCTGCTGTGGGTCGTCGGCACGCTGCTTTACGCCGTCAGCGTGGTCGTCTTCGTGCGGCCGCTGCAAATCACCTCCGGCGGGCTCACCGGCCTTGGCATCATCGTCAACCACCTGTTCCCCGTCATCCCCATGGGCGCGTTCAACTTCGTCATGAACGTCCCCCTGTTCATCGCCGCGTGGCGGGTCTTCGGCATGAAATTCATCGCCCGCACCATCGCCGCCACGGCCCTGCTTTCCGCTCAGATCGACCTGGTGGCCCATCTGGATGCCCGCTTCGGCTTCGCCTATTCCGGCGACGACGTGCTGGTGGGGGCTGTCTTCGGCGGCGTTATCGCCGGCATCGGGCTGGGGCTGGTGTTCCTGGCCGGCGCCACCACCGGCGGCTTTGATATCGCCGGGCGGCTTTTGAAGCTGAAATTCCCCCATATCGCCGTGGGCAAGCTGATCCTCATGTGCGACGCCACGGTGGTCATCTTCACCGCCGTCATGTACAAGAGCTTCGACAGCCTCCTCTACTCCATCGTCACCGTCTTCCTCATCAGCGTGGCGCTGGACTACGTCATCAAGGAGCGGGACGACTCCAAGATGATGCTGATCATCACCTCCCATCCGGAGGAGGTCACGAACGATATCATTCGGGTGCTGGAACGGGGTGTGTCCCTGATCCACGCCGAGGGCGGCTATACCCATGAAGAGAAAAAGATGCTCATGTGCGTGGTGCGCACCCACGAGGTGCCGCAGATCCGCAAGCTGATCGAAAAATACGACGAAAAGCCCTTTATCATCATCGCCGATTCCTCCGAGGTGCTGGGGGAGGGCTTCAAATCCCATGAAGATACGCTTTGAGTAGGAGAAGATACATGCGACAGAAAAAAGAACACATCCGTAATTTTTCCATCATCGCCCATATCGACCACGGCAAATCCACGCTGGCGGACCGCCTGCTGGAGCTGACCGATTCCGTCGCCAAGCGGGATATGCAGCAACAGCTGCTGGACAATATGGAGCTGGAAAAGGAGCGTGGCATCACCATCAAGGCACGGGCCGTCACGCTGGATTACAAGGCCCACGACGGCAATACCTATGAGCTGAACCTGATCGACACCCCCGGCCACGTGGACTTCAACTACGAGGTCAGCCGGTCGCTGGCGGCCTGCGACGGCGCCATTCTGATCGTGGACGCCACCCAGGGGGTGGAGGCCCAGACGCTGGCCAATACTTACTTAGCGCTGGAGCACGACCTGGAACTGGTGCCGGTCATCAACAAGATCGACCTGCCCGCCGCCGACCCCGACCGGGTCTGCGCCGACGTGGAGGAGATCATCGGCCTCGACTGCGAGGACGCCCCCCGCATCTCCGCCAAAACCGGCCAGAACGTGGAGGCGGTGCTGGAAAAGATCGTGCGGGATATCCCCTGCCCCGAGGGCGACGACGACGCGCCCTTCAAAGCGCTGGTGTTCGATTCCGTCTATGACAACTACAAGGGCGTTATCGTCTACGTGCGGGTGATGGACGGCACCCTGCGTTCCGGCGACACCATGAAGATGATGGCCACCGGCGCCACCTTCACCGTGGTGGAGGTGGGCCACATGCGGGCCATGTCGCTGGAAAACACCGGCGTGCTGAAAGCCGGCGAAGTGGGCTATATCACCGCCTCCATCAAGTCCGTCAGCGAGGCCCGGGTGGGCGATACCGTCACCAAGGTCGGGAACGAGGCCGCCGAGCCCCTGCCCGGCTATAAAAAGGTCAACCCCATGGTGTTCTGCGGCCTTTACCCGGCGGACGGCGCGGACTACGAGGCGCTGAAAGAGGCGCTGGAAAAGCTGCAGCTCAACGACGCGGCGCTGTCTTTTGAGCCGGAGACCTCCGGGGCGCTGGGGTTCGGCTTCCGCTGCGGCTTCTTAGGCCTGCTGCATCTGGAAATCATTCAGGAACGGCTGGAACGGGAATACGACCTGGATCTGGTCTCCACCGTGCCAAGCGTGGTCTATAAGATCCACCTCTCCGACGGCCGGGTGGTGGAGATCGACAACCCCACCAACTATCCCGACCCAGCCGTCATCGACTACGTGGAAGAGCCCATGGCGGACGCCCACATCTACTCCCCGCCGGAATACATCGGCGTCATCATGGCCCTGTGTCAGGACCGCCGGGGCACCCTGAAGGACCAGCAGTACATCTCTTCCGACCGGGTGGATATCCACTATAAGCTGCCGCTGAACGAGATCATCTACGACTTTTTCGACGCGCTGAAATCCCGTACCCGTGGCTACGCCTCCTTCGACTATGAGCTGTGCGGCTATGAGCGCAGCAACCTGGTCAAGCTGGACGTGCTGCTCAACGGCGACCTGATCGACGCGCTCTCCTATATCATCCACTCCGAAAAGGCCTATCCTCGCGCCCGGAAGATCGCGGAGAAGCTGAAGGACAACATCCCGCGCCAGATGTTCGAGATCCCGGTGCAGATCGCCATCGGCGGCAAGGTCATCGCCCGCGAGACCATCAAGGCCATGCGCAAGGACGTGCTGGCCAAGTGCTACGGCGGCGACATCACCCGGAAAAAGAAGCTGCTGGAAAAGCAGAAGGAAGGCAAAAAGCGCATGCGCCAGTTCGGCACCGTGGAGGTGCCGCAGGAGGCGTTTATGGCGATCCTCAAGCTTGATGATCAAACATAACATGTTTGATCATCAAGCCATGCGATTTGTCGTAGACAAATTGCATATCACGCAGACGCGAAGCGGCTGCATATCATTCACGGCGACGCCGTGAATATCACGCTGCCGCAAGGCAGCATATCATCTTCGGCAGTACTTGAAATAAAGGTTTTCTCCAAAAATGATATTCGCCTTACGGCGAGTGATATTCATTTTTGCATCCTCGCCAAAGGCGAGATATGCAAAAATGAATGATATGCCTGCGGCATGATATGTGCCTGCGGCGCATGGTGAAGGAAGGAACTTTGAAATGCCATCGGAAAACAAATTATTAGAACTGTCAATTGAATTTGCCGTTGCCGCCGTTGAATTGGTCGACAGTATCAAGTTCCCGAAAAGCGGATATATGCTGGATCAGTTCGCACGGTCTTCGACTTCCGTCGGGGCGAATATCCATGAAGCCCAGTATGCGCAGGGAAGACGGGACTTCGTCTCCAAGCTTGAAATTGCCTTGAAAGAGGCCAACGAGTCATCTTATTGGCTGACCATTATGCTGAGAACAAAAAGAATCACGCAAGAACAGTATAATGCGGTGGAATCATTGTGCGGCAGGATAAAGAGAATGTTGATTGCTTCGTGTCGAACGGTGAAGGATAAAATATAAAGAAAGCAGATAGGATACGTTTCAACCGGAAATGATTTTCGCCTTACGGCGAATGATATACAGTTTTGCATTCTCGCCTGTCGGCAGGATATGCAAAACTGAATGATATGCCCTTACGGGCATGATATGCGCCTGCGGCGCATGGAAGGGGGCTTGCTGAATTTGCCCGGAATCTATATTCACGTCCCGTTTTGTTCGGCGAAATGCCCCTATTGCGATTTCTATTCGCTTGTCGGCAGGGAGAAGACAGACGCCTACTGCGCGGCGGTGACGGATGAACTGAAAACCCTGCGCCGCGTCGGTCCGTTGGCGGACGGCTTGAAGGACCGGGACATTTCCACCGTCTACTTCGGCGGGGGCACGCCCTCTTTTGTGGGGGCGGAAAACCTTTCCCGGCTGCTGCGGGCGGTGAAAGAAAACTATGTCCTTCTCCCCGGCGCGGAGATCACCGTGGAGTGCAACCCCTCCTCCTCCCTCGTCCCGGGCTTTTTTGAAACGCTGGCGGCGGCGGGGTTCAACCGGGTCTCCCTGGGGATGCAGTCCGCCGTGGGCGCGGAGCGAAAGAAGCTGGGCCGCAGGGCGACGGCGGCGGACGTGGAAACGGCGGTAAAGGCCTGTCAGCAGGCTGGTATCACCGACATCTCGCTGGATATCATGCTGGGCGTGCCGGAGCAGACGGAAAGCTCGCTCCTTTCGTCGCTGGATTTCGCCCTGTCGCTGGGGGTGACCCACCTCAGCGCCTATCTGCTCTCCATTGAAGAGGGCACCTTCTTTGACAAAAAGCGCGACGCGCTGAACCTGCCGGAGGAGGACGCGGTCTGCGATATGTATTTGTCTCTGTGCGGATACCTGAAAAACAACGGCTTCCGGCATTATGAGATCTCCAATTTCTGCTTGCCGGGACATGAAGCCCGCCACAACACCGCCTATTGGCGGGATGAGGAATACCTCGGCGTCGGCCCCGCGGCCCACTCCTACCTGAACGGACGGCGGTTTTATTTTCCCCGGGACCTGGACGCGTTTATCTCAGGTATGCCCCCCGTGGACGACGGCCCCGGCGGCGGATGGGAAGAGGCCGTCATGCTGGCCCTGCGGCTGGATACGGGAATATCATTGCAGGAAATCAAAGAAATATTTGCCGTCGCGCCGTCCCCGTCCCTGCCCGCGATCCTGCAACAATATCAGTCCGCCGGTCTGCTCACCTTTGACGGCGACCGCCTTACCCTGACGGAACGGGGCTTCCTCGTGTCCAATACGTTAATTGGAGAAATCATTGATGTGATCACCCCATAAAAACACCCCGTAGCGCGGCACCTCAGTGCCGCTCCCGGCGAATGTTGCATTAAAGCGGCCGGTTGAATCGCACATTGGTTTTTTTGCCGAATCGCCGTTTTACCGAACCGTTATTTTATCAGATTGTTTGTGCTCACAGCGGCACTGAGGTGCCGCGCTACCCATAAAAATCGGAATCGCGTTGCGAACGCTGCTGAGGCAGCGTGCTACATTGTATGCCTGCGGCGCGGATCAATTTTGACGATCCATCCCCAAACAGAGGTTACAATATGATTTACGAATGGAAAAACGACTATTTCAGACAGATCGCGCGGTATGGTGACCGGGCGGATGAGAGGTTCCGCCGGTCTGACCGCTGCCTGATCGAGGGTCACCGGGGCGTGAAGGCGCTGCTGCCGGAGAATACCATTCCCTCCTTCGAGAAGGCCGTGGCGCTGGGGGTGGACGCGCTGGAAACCGACGTCAATATGACGAAGGACGGCGTGCCGGTGCTCTGCCACGACCGCACCGTGGACCGCACCACGGACGCTTCCGGTGTGATCCGTCAGTTCACGCTGGAGGAGCTGCAATCCTTCGACGCGGGCTGCCGCTTCGGCGGCGGGGAATACGCGGGCAAGGGGTACCAGATCCCCACGCTGGAGGAATTCTGCGAGTGGATGACCGCCCACCGGGATATCCTGTTGAACGTGGAGATCAAGGATTACGGCCTTGACAACATCGACCGCACCATGGCCATGCTCGGCGCCTTCGACCTGCTGGGCAACTGCGTGTTCGCCTGCTTCGACGCCTCCGTGATCCACTATCTGTATGAGAATTACGGGGTCAAGACCCAGGGGTTCCTCGCCGGCTCCATGAAGGGCTTCCGCCCCGGCCTCAAGGGCACCTACGCGGAGCTGTACGCCGTGGGCGTGGAGAGGAAATATTTTACGCCGGAATGTGTGGAATGGTTGCACGATCTGGAAATCGAGCCCTGGGTCTGGTGCTGCGACGACGAAGAGACGGTGCGTTCCGCCATCGCCATGGGGGCGAAGGAAATGACCTGCAACGATCCCAGACCGGCAGTCAGCGTGATCAAGGGCGATTGACTTGATGCCCGGTAGCGCGGCACCTCAGTGCCGCTCCCGGCAAATGTAACATTAAAGCGGGTGGTTGAACCGTGCGTTGGTTTTTTAAGCCGAACCGCCGTTTTTTCTAACTGTGATTCTATAAGATTGTTTATGTTTACAGCGGCACTGAGGTGCCGCGCTACCAATAAAAAAGAGGTTCCTGCCATGCTGTTATCCCAAATCCTTTTCGGTATCTCCTACGACTGCTCCGGCGACGTGAATATCGACGTCGCCGACATCGTTTACGACTCCCGCAAGGCGGCGCCGGGCACGCTGTTCGTGGCCCTGTGCGGCGCGTTTTCCGACGGGCACGACTACGCCGAGGGCGCTTACCTGCGGGGCGCAAGGGCGTTTCTGGTGCAAAAGGACGTGCTGCTGCCCTCCGACGCGCTGGTGGTGAAAACCGACGACACCCGCGCGGCGCTGGCCGTGATCAGCGGCAACTTCTTCGGCCATCCGGACCGGGAGCTGGCGGTGATCGGCGTCACCGGCACCAAGGGCAAAACCACCGTCACCCACATGATGCGCTCCTGTCTCGACGGCTGCGGAATCAAGAGCGGCGTCATCGGCACCGTGGGCGCGTACTACGGGGACAAATTCATCCCCACCGTCAACACCACGCCGGAATCCTACGAGACGCAGAAGATCCTGCGGGAGATGGCGGACGCGGGCTGCAAGGTGGCCTGCATGGAGGTCAGCTCCCTGGGGCTGAAATCCCATCGGGTGGACGGCATCCGCTTCCACACCGCGGTGTTCACGAACCTCTCGCCGGACCATATCGGCGGGGCGGAGCACGACTCCTTTGAGGAATACGCCTACTGGAAAAAGCAGTTGTTCCACGGCTGCGGCCGGGCGCTGCTCAACGCCGACGACCCCTTCTCTCAGGAGATCGTCGGGGAGCTGGACTGCCCCTATGAGACCTTTTCCATGGGGGAGGAAGCCGACTTCTCCGCGGACGACGTGCAGCGGCTGCGGGGGGATAACTTCTTCGGCGTGGGCTTCACCTGCCATACGAAAGACGGCAGCTTTGCCGTCAAAAGCGCCATGCCGGGCCTGTTCAGCGTCTATAACGCGCTGGCCGCCTTCGGCGTGTGTGTGAACCTCGGGGCGAAGCCCGAACAGGCCGCCGCGGCGCTGGCCACCGCCAAAGTGCGGGGCCGCAACGAGTGCATCGAGGTGCCGGCGGACTACGACGTGATCATCGACTACGCCCACAACGGGCAGAGCTTCCATTCCGTCATCGACACCTTCAGCGAGTACGAGCACAACCGCATCATCACCGTGTTCGGCTCCGTGGGCGACCGGGCGCAGCTGCGCCGCCGGGAGATGGGCGAGGTCAGCGGGCAGAAGGCGGATCTCAGCGTCATCACCACCGACGACCCCGGCTTTGAGGACCCGCAGGCCATCGCGGAGGAGATCGCCGCCGCAGTGGAAAAGGCCGGCGGTCAGTACAAGATCATCGTGGACCGGGAGCAGGCCGTGGCCTACGCCCTGTCCGTGGCAAAAAAGGGCGATATCGTCCTGATCCTCGGCAAAGGCCACGAGACCTATCAGAAGGTCTGCGGGGAGAAGGTGTATTATTCGGACCATGATTCCGTGGCGCGGTATTTTGCGAAGAACTCCCGTAGCACGGCGCCTTGCGCCGTTGAGACGGACGAAAACAACAATCCATGACGGTTTGTTTTCCTGATACGTTAAAATAGAATCATTTTCCCCGGTTAACGGCGCACGGCGCCGTGCTACATTGCATAAAAAGGACGTTTCCTATGAATTATACTTTCCGGCAAGAATCCGATTTACAGGCTTTTGAATCCTTCGTCCTCTCCCACGGCGGCATCTATCTGCAATCCGCCAAGTGGGCGAAGGTCAAGGAAGAATGGAAATCCCGCTTTTACTGCGGGTTTGACGACGCGGGGGAACGGGTGCTTTCCGCCCTCGTGATGGAACGGCACATCCCCGGCGCGGGCAAGATCTGGTACTCCCCGGCGGGGCCTGTGTGCGACTATGAAAATACTGCCCTGTTCAAGGCCTACGCCGCCTTCATCAAGGGCGAGGCGAAGCAGGCCGGGGCCACGGCCTACTTCATTGACCCCTGCATCGAGCTGCGGGTCAACGGCGAAACGAAGGAGAGCGGCAGGGCCGCCCACCGGCTGTTTGTGGAAAGCGGCTTCACCTTCCAGCCGGATGCCTCCAAGTGCCTCTATAAAGCGCCGGTGCAGTTGATCCTGAACCTGAAAAAGCCCGACGGCGTCGCCTATACCCCGGCGGAGCTGCTGAAATCCTTTGAAAAGGGCGTGCGGTACTCCGTGCGCGTGGGGGAGCAGCGGGGCCTGACCGAACAGGTCTACACCATCGACGATATCAAAAAGGACCCGCGGATCATGGAGGACTACCTCGCCGTCATGAGCGACACCTCCGAGCGGGACGACTTCGTGGAGCGGGGCGGCGAATACTGCGAACGGCTGCTGTCCGTTTTCGGCGGCGACAACATGGACGTGATGCTGGTCTACTACGACAAGAACAAGGACCGCTCCCAGCAGGAGGCGCGCCTGAAGCGCCGCGCGGAGCTGGAAGCCGCCCTGCCCACCGCGCCGGAGAAAAAGATCCGGGGCATCAAAGAGGAGATCGACTCCATCGACAAGCAGACCGCCCACTATGAGGAGCGGGTGAAAGAGACCGCGTCGATCCCGGGCGAGCGCGTCTGTGTGGCCGGGGGCATCACCGTGCGCTACAACGGCATGGCCAGCTGCCTGTTCGGCGGGGCGAAAAATCTGCTGCGCAACAATCTGCGGGCCAGCCACTATTTCAACTTCCGCCGCATCTGCCGCAGCATCGAGCTGGGCCACGACTACCATGACCTTGGCTACGTGCTGCTGGACCCGGTCCCCCCCGAGGCGGACGGGACCCTGGGCGTGTGCAAGCCCAATAAGGATTTTGAAGGCATTTTAGCCTTCAAAAAGAGCTTCGGCTCCGACTATATCGAGTATGTGGGCGAATACGCCCTGGTGCTGAACAAGGCCCTGTATTTCTCCTACACCCACCTGCTGGAAAAGGCGAGGGAAGTGCAGAGCGTGGTCAACAGGGTGGTCAGAAAACGCAGATAAAATCCAGTCGCCAGTCGCAAGTCGTGAGTCGTAAGATGCCCTTCGGGCGTTCCTGTATCATGTAAAAACCGACGGTCTTCCATTCTCACGGAAACAACTTTTTCTTACGACTTACGACTCACGACTTACGACTGGTTGTCGCGCCGTCGGCGCGACAACCCCCAATTTAAGGAGGTACCCATGTCCATCTCCAACGGTTCATTCAAAGACTATGCGGCCCGGGAGGGGAACCCCGATTATGAACGGCTGATCGCCCGGCAGAAAGAGCTGTATCAGAAGGCCAACGACTGCCGCGACCCCTTCGAGCGGGATTACACCCGCATTCTGCACAGCCTTGCCTACCGGCGGCTGAAGCACAAGACGCAGGTGTTTTTCAATATTGAAAACGACCACATCTGTACCCGCATGGAGCACGTGGCTCACGTGGAATCCGTCAGCACCACCATCGCCAAAGAGCTGGGGCTTTCCATCGAGCTGACCCGCGCCATCGCCATCGGCCACGACCTGGGCCACGCCCCCTTCGGCCATCAGGGCGAGCGGGAGCTGGACGCCCTCTCCCGGCAGTATCTGGGCAAGAGCTTTTTCCACGAGAAAAACGGCCTCCACTTTGTGGACGATATCGAGCTGCTGGAGGACGACTACCGGGTGCAGCGCAACCTGGACCTGACCTACGCCGTGCGGGACGGCATCATCTCCCACTGCGGCGAGGTGGATGAAAACGGCCTGCGCCCCCGGCGGGAATACATCGACCTGACCACCTTCACCGAAAGCGGCCAGTACCAGCCCTTCACGTGGGAGGGGTGCGTGGTGAAGCTGTCGGACAAGATCGCCTACGTGGGGCGGGATATCGAGGATGCCATCCGGCTGAAATTCCTGACGAAAGAAAATCAGGCGCAGCTTGCCGATCTGGCCAAGGCCTACGACAAAATGGCCATCAACACCACGGTCATCATCCACAACATGATCTACGACGTGTGCGCCAACAGCTCGCCGGAAAAGGGCGTGTGCCTCAGCCAGCGGTTCTACGACCAGCTCAAGGAGATCAAGGATTTCAACTACCAGTACATCTACAAAAACAAGCGGCTGACCCCCTTCACCGAGTACGCCAGGGTGGTCATCACCCAGATCTTCAACGTGCTGCTGGACGCCTACGACGGGGAGGACACCCTTTCCGAGCTGCGCCGCAGGGCGGAGATCTATCCGGAGCTGATGGGCGCTTTCGCCGACTGGCTCTCCAAATTCTGCGATACCGAGATGAACCTGTTCGACAACATCACGGAAAAGACCGTCAAATGCAGCAACAAAAAGATCTACGGAACGCTGGCCACCCGCGAGATCTATATCGGCGCCATCATCGACTACATCTCCGGCATGTCGGATAACTATTGCATTAAGGTGTTCAACGAACTGATCACGTATTGACGTCATCATGATCCTCACGACCGGGACGGCGTTCCTGCCGCCCCGGTCGTATATTTTATATGTGGCAAGTCCATCCCCTGCCGTTACGGTTTGCAGGTATCCTTTATCGGTGGTGTGAATAGGCTCAAGGGATTTGTTGCGTTTGTACAGGAGACGGGAAAATTCTTGTCTATTGTGACCAATTGTAATTGTTCAGAAAAACAATTATAATATAATTGTGTTGATATATCCATCACGAAACAAACCGCCATCGCGCCGCCACCGAAAAGGGACGGCGCGATGCGCCTCAATCAAGGAGAAAACCGTTATGAAAAAAACAGTCGTCAGTCTGTTGCTGGTCTTTGTGATGCTCTTCACCCTGTCCGCGCCCGCGTTGGCGCTGGCGGCCCCGGCGGAAGCGCCGTCGGCAAGCGCCGCTGCGGAGGAGGCTTCGGCGGAAAAGCCCGGCGAAGCGTTTATTGAGTTTTTCCGGAGCCTGTTCGACCGGATCAAGCTGCTGTGGAACCGGATCGTTCAATGCTTCCGGGTCAGAAAAGAGGGGGTGAAAAACACCTATATGCAAAACGCCATCCACATGCTGAAATCCGTCACCGATACCATCGGCGACAGCTTCATCATCACAACCGTTGACGGCAAGGTCATCGTGATCGACGGCGGCCACCGGACGGAAACGCCCTATTTCGTGGAGTACCTGAAACAGGCCACCGGCATGGCAAAGCCCCATATCGACGCCTGGTTCCTCTCTCACCCCCACGACGACCATTGCGAGGTCTTTTTGGAGGTCGTGGAGAAATACGCGGACGTGGTGTCCTTCGACAAGGTCTACGCCAACTTCCCCGAGGCCTCCTTCTACGACGGCTACGACGAGTGGGCTGTGACGGTCATCAGCGAATATAACCGCCTGAAGCCCGCCTTCGCGGACAAGGCCGCGGAGCTGGCCGAGGGCGACGTGTTCAACGTCGGCGCGGCGAAATTCACCGTGTTCTACACCTTCAACCCGGAATGGCGCAACTGCAACGAGGGCTCCACCATCATGCGGATGGACCTGGGCGGCACCAGCGTGATCTTCAACGGCGACGCCGCGGAGAACGCGGGCAATTACGTGGTGGGAAAATACGGCGACACCAGTCTGCTGGACTGCGACTACTGCAAGATGGCCCACCACGGGCAGGACGGCGTGGGACGGAATTTCTACGCCGCCGTCTCGCCCGAGGTCTGCCTGTGGCCCACCCCCACCTGGGTCTACAACAACACCAACGGCAACCTGAAGACCTTTGAGACCCGGGAATGGGTCAAGGAATTGGAGGTCAAGCGCGAATACAAATCCTTCGAGGGCACGCAGGTGATCCCCCTGATCCCCCGCATCGTCACCACCACGGACGTCTTTGAGGACGGCTACCCCGCCGAACGGGCGGCCGACCGGCTGGCGGCCCTCGGATATGAAGGCATCGACATGGGCTTCGACTACTGGGTCTTTGACGGTTCGCCCTTCCTGGCGGACGACTACCTGACCTGGGCGCAGTCCCTGAAGGAGCACGCCGACGGGCTGGGTATCCCCTACACCCACGCCCACGCCCCGGGCGAGGCGGACGACTACGATTACGCGGTGCGCTCTATCCGCGCCGCCGCCGTGCTGGGCGCCCGGTATTTAGTGGTCCACCCGATATTCCAAAACGCCGACGGCAGTACCATCAACGGCAAGCTCCGGTTCCTGTCCGTCAACGCGGCGGCGATCAGAAAGCTGCTGCCCGTTGCCCAGGAGTGCGGCGTGGTGCTGCTGTCCGAAAACATCCTGTGGGGCGCTTCCGCCGACCCCCGCAATATCGCGGACCTGGTCAAACGGGTGGATTCCCCCTGGTTCGGCTGGTGCTTCGATACCGGCCACGCCCACTGCTGCGGGTACGGGCCGGATATTCTCCGCAAGTGCTCCGCCGTACCCCTGTCCCTGCACATCCAGGATAACGACGGCAGCGGCGACGGCCACCTGATCCCCGGCGACGGCACCATCGACTGGGACCTGTTCCTGGCCGTGCTGAAGGATATCGGGTATCTCGGCGACTGTGTGCTGGAGGCCCACCACCAGAGCCTTGAAGCCCCCGACGCGGAGCGGGACGCGATCCTCGCCCGTCTGATGGAGACGGCAAAGACCATGCGGGACCGGATGCGCTTTGACTGACACGAAGGCGGAGACGCAGATGGAGAAACCGTGGATCTGCCCGGCGTGCGGCCGGGCGTTCGGCAATCAGAATCAGCCCCACTTCTGCGGGAAGCCGCAGACCGTGGAGGAATATATCGCCGCGCAGGACGAGGCGGTCCGGCCGAGGCTGGAAGAACTCCGTGCCGTCCTCCGCGCCGCCCTGCCGGAGGCGCAGGAGCGGATCTCCTGGTCCATGCCCACCTTCCGGCAGGGCAGGAACCTGATCCATTTCGCGGCGGCGAAAAATCACGTGGGCCTGTACCCCGGGGGCGAGGCGACCGCCGTCTTTCGGGAGGAACTGGCCGGGTTTGACGTGAGCAAAGGCACGATCCGCCTGCCTTACGACAGACCGCTCCCCGCGGCGCTGATCGCGGCGATCGCGCGGTGGTGCCGCGACGCCTACGGAAAATAACCGTATGTTCGCGCCGCCGTATCCGGGCGGCGTTCCCTCCGGTGCTCCCTCCGGCGCGCTCCGCAGATATCCCGGTCATGGAATTGACGTCGGAAGAAAAGAGAAGGAGAAAAACAAGATGAAATTCGTACCGTTCATGAAGGTGCTGTTCGCCGCCTTCCTCAGCCTGCTGATGATGATATCCCCCGGCGGCTTCCCCCGCGTTCCCCACGCGAAGGATTTCGAGCTGGTCTGGTCCGACGAGTTCGACGGCGACAGCGTTGACGAAACAAAATGGGAGGGCCATTACTGCAACAATACGGAGGCCGTGATCCGCCGCGGCAGCTACTGGCACACGGATATGGCGACGGTGGAGGACGGCAAGCTGCACATCCGCACCGCCTACTATCCCGAGGGCTACAACGGCAACGGCAAGCCCGGCTGGTACACCTGCGCTCTCCATACCAACGGCCGGTACAGGCAGCAATACGGCTATTTTGAGGTGCGCTGCATCCTGCCCAAGGGCAGCGGGCTCTGGGCCGCCTTCTGGATGCTTTGCGGCGGCATGGGGAACGTGGGCAACGGCGGCACCGACGGCGCGGAGATCGACATCTTTGAAGCGCCCTTTTACACCGCCAGGCACAACCGGAAGGTATCCTCCAACATCCACTACGACGGCTACGGCGAGGACCTGCGCAGCACCAACGTCTGCGAGCCCTATCTGCTGCTGAACGACCCCTATGAGGAGTTCAACACCTACGGCCTGGAGTGGAACGAGGACGGCTATATTTTCTACGTGAACGGCGTCGAGACCGGCCGCAGCAATTTCGGCGGCGCTTCGCAGGTGCCGGAATATATGATCCTCTCCGTGGAGGTGGGCGGCGCCGACGCCGTGCCCGGCGAAAGCTGGAGCGGCAGCATCCTGACCACAGACGATATGCCCACCGATTTCATCATCGACTACGTGAGAGCCTATCAGTATAAAAACTGACCGCAGCGGGAACGCGCCGCCGGCGCGGGCTGCCCATATAAGACAAGGATCCTTGAACAAAACGTTCAGGGATCCTTGTCTGTTTGAGAGAGGGGGATTTGTCGGGATGCTTCGCATCCAGTCGGAAGTCATCAGTCGGAAGTCGGAAGTCCCGAAACCGTCAGGTCCGTAAAGATCATTACACATGCCGGTAGAAGGAACGTGTACCGAAGAAAGCCTTTATTTGCTTGATGCAGAATATGATTTGCCGTCGCAAGACGGCAAACCGACTCGTCGAGTGCCAGCCCGACAAACTGCCATTTTTCGTTCCCTTCGCTTACGCGGCTGCGTCCATGGCGTAATCGCCGACGATGGCATCATACGCCGCGATGGCTTCGGCGAACCGGGCCGTCAGGGCGTCTTCGGCGTACAGGCCGTCGTCCGTGCGGGCCAGCTCCGGGATCACGATGGGGAACACCACCGGGGGATGGGCCAGGTCCAGCAGGGAGAGGCTTCGCAGCTGCGCGGTGCTCTGGTAGACCAGGTCCACCGACCAGAAGGGGGCGCCGTCCTGCGACAGCCAGCGGGAGAACACCAGCTTGCAGCCGATGGGGGTCTTTTCCACCGTCTCCGGCAGGTCGTATTCCGTCACGCCGAGGGAGGCCAGCACGCTGCCCACGTTGGAATCGTGTCCGCACAGGAAGGTGAAGACCCTGCCCTCTTGCTTCATTTCGGCGGCGATCTCCTGCAGCAGCGGATGCGCCACGTTGGGGGCGATCAGCGGGGAAGTAAACAGTACGTCGCCGTACACGTCCTTGATCTCGCTGATGGTCTTCCAGTCCTCTTCGGTCAGCGTGTGGCCGAAGGCGGCGCGGGCCGCGTCCGCCTCTTCATAATATTGCAGCACCAGCGCGTCGCTGACGGAGCAGGCGGTTTTCAGGGAGCCGCTCATGCCCGGTTCCGCATTCAGCTCCAGCTTCAGCGTCAGGTCGTCCGTCACCAGCGGCGTCACGTCGCCGTTCTTCCAGGCTTCCGAGTCCTCCAGGTCGATCACGTCGGCCAGCAGCGCATAATTGTCCGCAAGCCCCGCGATCGTGTCGCCGAATCGCTGGCGGATCTGCGCCTCCGCGGCGGCGCAGTAAGCCGGGCTGACGAAGGTGAGCTGGGGCGTGAACACCGGGTCCATGGTATCAAATTCCACGTGATATTCCACCGGCAGATTGGCCGTGGGCAGCAGACCCGCGGTGAAGTATTCCGCCGTGGCGATGGTGCGCTGCTTGGAGTTGGCGTACACCCGCACTTCCCCTTCCGCCGGATGGTAGTTTTCCGGGAAAAGCGCTTCCGACTCCATCCACTTGCGGAAGTACTGGCCCATCAGGGTCTCCAGCGCGCCGCCGCGCAGGGACAGCTCGCTGGCCCCGGAGCTCCACTGAAACCACTCGTGGGGCGTGATGGTCCCCAGCATGGAACCGCTGCCGCTGAGGGGCGAACGGATGTTGTGGCGGCTGAGCACCACCACCTTATCCAGCGTGTAGCCATCATGGGACAGGCTGCAGACCGCCCCGTCGGCCCCGGCTGCCGGTTTGTCTGTTTCAGCCGTCGTGTCCGCGGCGGTCGTCTCGGTCTCTGCCGCCGGTACTGCGGTCTTCTTCGGGCCAACCCAGTATATGACCTGCGCGGTCAGGGCGCCGACCAGCAGCAGCGACACGATCATCAGTAATACTTTTGTCCGTTTGTTGTTCATTAGACGGTCTCCTTGCGATAGTGGTTTTGCTTTGTTTTGCGCGCCGTTACGTCAGCGCGCCGGGCGGGCGACGACGGCCAGCGCCTGCCCCGGCTTCACGGTCAGGGCGATTTTTCCGTCCCGGACGGCCGCTTCGCCGCAGGGGACGTTGCCTTCCGCCGTGATCTCATACACGTCGGCCGTCTCAAAGGCCGCGTCGGGGATGTCCCATTCGCCGGATTTTCCTTCGTCGGAATAGGCAATGAAAACTTCGTTGCGCTCATCCAGCGGCAGCAGCGCGTCGCCGCCCTGTTTCAGGATCGCGCCGTTTTTGCGGATGGATAAGTCCGCCGCCCGGCTGACCACGCCGTCGGCAAAATACACGGTGTAGCGGTTCTCCGCCTTCGCCGAGGGGGCCTCCTCATAGCGCAGCCGCCGGTACCGGTTCAGGTACACGTAGGGCAGGTGATAGGTGCAGAACTCCCGCAGAAAGGCGGGGGCCCAGTCTTCGGCCCGTGGGCCGTACTTCCGCCAGATATCCTCCCCGTGCATGGCGCCGTAAAACACCTTCATCTGCGCCGGGTCGTTCAGGTGGCCGCTGTAAAGGGCGGGCGGGATCTCCATGCACTCTTTCATGCTCACGCAGCTGGTCCACCAGGTGGCGGGGATGCGACCCAGCGTGCGGATGGGCACGGTCTCCCACGGCACCTCCGTCATATCCTCCCCCAGCGTCTGATAGAGCTTGCGGATGGGGTGGGTGAGGGATTCGTTGCGCAGCGGCGCCTCCCGGTAGGTATATTCGCTGGTCACGTCGATCCCGAGAGAGGCGATATAGTCCAGCATCTTGTTCCGCGCCTCGTCCTGCTCCTCCACTCCCGTTCTGGGGTTCAGGTTTTCGGCGATGCAGAAGTTGTCGAGATGCACGGTGCCGGCCCCCCGCACGGGCGTGACCTCGCAGAACCGGTCCCACACCTGCCGGAACAGGCCGCTCTCCCAGAACTGCTTGTAGGAGGTCTTGTAGCCGTCCCGGCCGTTGAAGATCTCGATGGGCGTGGGCTCGCCCTCCCGGTTGTTGACAACGGCGTTCGCCGCCGCCAACTGCGGGAAGCAGGGCGTGGCGGTGTAGGCGTCGGACACGTTGACGTGGAAGCTGACCACGGTGTGGTACCGCTTTGCCTCTTCAAACAGCCAGTAAAGGCTGTCGCGGGCGGTTTTGTCCTGCGGGCGTTTGAGCGCCTCGTTGACCACGTCCATCTCCGGGTAGCAGTCGTCGTGGCCGAGCCCCTGCCAGCCCACCAGATAGACGATCTTCTGCGTCCCCTGGGTCAGGTGATCCACGGCCTTGATGATCTCCAGCGCCTGTTCAAAGCTGATATACACGTTTGAACGGTTGTTTGGAAAATCCGGGTCCGCCAGATACATCTTCATCCAGAGAATTTTGCTGTAATCATAGTTCCAATGCGGTTTGCGTGAAGCGTTCATTGGTTCTCCTTTCTGTGAATAATCCGCTGCCGCGCCGTTATTGGCTGACCTCGAAGAACACCACGGCGAAGGGGTCCAGCGCCGCGTTCAGGGTGAACGCGCCGTTCTTCACCTGCACGGTGGTCTCCACCGGCTCAAGACGGCAGTATCCGGCGTATTTATCGGTCAGGCTGCGGAAGGTCTGCAGCGTTTCCCCATCCGCGAAGGATGGGCAGCCGTCGTCCGGCGACCAGCTGAATTTGTCGTCGGTGATGCCAAGCGTTACCCGGTCTTTGCGCCACTCGTCGAACCAGTTGCAGTCGTCGTCGATCATATACATGACGACCTTCGCCTCGCCGTCGCTGAACTGCGGCGCGTTCACGTTGAAGGTCAGCTCCGCCTTTGCCTTGTAGTTCACTTTATTCCGGAAGTTATAGGCCATGACGCGCAGGGTGTTTGTCGCTTCGTCAAAGGCGGCGACGGTTTCCACCTCGGCCTGATAGATGCCCGCGCCCCGCTCCTTCTGCACGGAAGCCCGCCTTGCGCCTTCAAAATCCGCCGCGTGACGGGCGACGTGATAGGTGATCAGGGGGTTGCCGTGGTTCTCGCCGAAGGAGCAGTAATCCCAACTGGAAAAATAGTTCATGCCGGTATCGAACATCTCCTTGATGAGCCGCGCGTCAAAGGCGGCCTGATAGGTGTCGCCCACAGTGCGGGAGGGGAGGGCGTCGCTGTCCCGTCCTGCGGCGTTGCCCATGAGGATGCGTCCCTCGTCCACGCCGTAGATCAGGTCGTTGAGGCCGACGGATTCCGCCGCGCCCCGCAGCTCCGCCATGATCTGGGTGATGGTCTTGTTGCCGCCACGGTCGCCGGGCTTGACTTCGTAATAGGAGGCGGCGAGATAGCAGATCCGCGTTCCCTTTTTGCCGGTGGCGTAGTTGGTGCCGACGCCGCAGTGGCGGATGAATTCCGCCTCGTCCCACAGTCCCTCCGAGCAGGTCATGGAGTGGGCGCCCACGAAAACGTCCTCGCCCAGCACGTCGATCAGCGCCTGCACGGTATAGTCGTACAGCTTGCAGAAGGCCCGCTCCGTCTCCCGGGGGTCCTTGCCGGGGGCAAAGAACCAGTCCGCGTTTTCATATTCGGTCATCACGCCGAAGTGCCACGCCCGCACCTCTTCCAGCCCGAACTCTTCCACCAGGGCTGTCGCGATGGCTTTGATATACCGGTAATATTCGTTGTAATCGTCCGGCGGGAAGACGTTGACGCTGAAACCGCCCAGATCCGCGCCGGCGGCGGCGATGGCGTTCCTTGACAGCTTGGCGGGCACGTTGCCGAGCTTGAGCAGCGGCCTGCAGCCGGTCTTCAGGATGCCCCGGCAGGAGGCGATCAGCGGGGAGACGTCATAGTCGTCGGTGACGGAAAAATCGTCCGGGTCCGCGAACAGATCCCGGTCCGCGTTGCCGCCGCTGCACTCCATCAGCTGGATATAGTCGACGAATTCATAGGGGTTGTATTCCTCGTTGATGATGGGGTTTTCCGGGAACCGTCCCCCGAAGCGGTTGATGTTGCTTTTGACGTTGGGCAGCGCCTCGCCCAGCTGCACGGTCTCCACCGTGAAGGTGTAGTCGTTCACGAAGTTGTTGAAAAAGGCGTAAAAGTTGCCCCAGATGCCGGTGAAAAACGCCAGCAGCGCGGCAAAAAAACGTTTGATACCCATTTTTCTTCCTCCCTGACGGACCGTCGCCGCCGGAGCCCCTCCGAGGCGCGGTTTATTCTGAAAAAATCATATCATATCGCGGGGCAAAAGGCAACCGCCAATTTGCCCGCCAATTTGCCCGGCGTTATTGCCTCTCCGTTTATTCTGTTCCGTCCGCCTGCAGGTCCGTCACCGCCTCCAGCGGGATCGCCGCGCCGGAATCGAGGGTGATCGTCCGGTCCGTCCCGCTGTATTTCCGGACGGTTCCCGTGGCGGTGAGGTACGCGCCGCCGCTCTTTCTTCCGTCCGGGACGAACCAGGTGACCGTCACCGGAACTGGGGACTTCGCCGACAGAACGGCGTTCAGCCGCCGGTCGATCTCCTCCTTCGCGCTGTCGTCCGGCTCCGCCCAGGCGTCGGTCTCCCGCGCCGCCTCGTCGATCAGGTCCTCATACCCGGTCAGCGCCGCGAAGGGGGAAAACTGCGCCGCCCGGTTCAGCCTCGCCATAGGCGGGTGGTTCGGGTCCACGTAGTGCTCCCGGTCGATGATATCGCCGTAGCGTTGTCTTGCGTCGGATACGTCTTGTGGTTTCATCTTTCACTCCCGTTGTTCCGGTCCGCCGGCTGCCTGTTCGATTTTCTTTCCGTAACGGTACAGCAGCAGGAACACCGTGAAGACGAAGACCGCCGTGACGGCGATGTTGGCCGCCATGTTCTCCCGCAGCAGCGCCATCAGCGCGAAATAGGCGCTGCGCAGTGAAAAATCGCCCTCGAAATAGGAAGCGACGCCGATGATCATCTCCCCGAAGGTGAACACCACGTACAGCATGGCCCGTTCGGAAAGGTGGGAGAATTCCACCGCCCCGGCGCTGCTGCGCTGCCCGCAGGCCAGCACGGCGGTCATGCCGAAGACGATGGCGGCCAGCGACAGCCACGTGGTCCCCGTGACCCTGTAAAAGGGGATATCCAGCGCCGCGATCGCCGCCTCCGTCAGCAGGATCAAGGCCATCCGGACGATCTGCTTTTTCCGCTGCGGGTCCGCCTTGTGATGGCGCAGCTCGATCAGGTACTGCACGCCGATATTGACGAGGATCAGCGCCCACGCCGCGTGGTACTGGGTGTGAAACCGCTGCCAGTCGTTCCGGGTGCCGTCCCCGATGAAATACAGCAGAAACATGTTGATAAAAAGAAATACGTGTTCCCTTACGCTGTGTCTGCCGTAGACGTTGATGTAATAGGTGGTGTAGTTCCAGATCTGGATCACCGCCAGCGTGGACAGCGCGTAGGCCAGAAACGCGGGCGTCGAAACAAAGCCGTCCGCGAAGTGATGCAGCAGCAGATTGTTGCGCCCGATGACATACACGAAGATCAGGTCGTAGATCAGCTCCACGTACTCGACCTTTTTTTCTTTCTTTTCCAGCAGATCTTTTACCATGTGCGTCTCCGTTCGTTTATGTGATGGAAAAGGCGATCGCCTTTTCGGGAAGGAAGGCTATTTCCGGTGTCCGCCCACCTGACCGTTCCGCTCAATGGCGGTGGCGCCGTCCTGCAAATTCAGCCCCTTGACTACGGAGTTCTTGCCGTAGCGGTCCCGGATGTGCAGCAGCGCCTCCTGCATCTTCCGTTCCTTTTCCAGCGCCGCGTCCTCCGCCTGCTTCGCCCTTTCCTCGGCGGCGTAATCCCGGAACAGGCTCAGCTGCTCCACGGCGTTTTCTTCCTTCTCTTTTGCCTCCTGCACGGTCAGCAGGCGGCAGACCGCCACGTTGAACCGCCGGACGGTCAGGTTCCTGTCCACCAGCCGGTCGTAGATCTCGCAGACCGCCTCCATGATCCTGCCGGAGGAGGAGACGTGCCGGCCGAGGTTGTGGGAACCGTGTACCCGCTGGGGCGCCTGCCGCCCGTAATAGTCCGGCTTGACCGCTCCCTGATAGGCGGCCATGGCCTTCGGGTCTCGCAAATTGGCGGCGTCATAGGCCACGTCCAGCACCACCTGATCGGTGGTCAGCCCCTTGCGCACCAGGTCCATGGCAAGACCGTCCGCCATCTCCTGCACCACGATGCGCCCCTCTTCAAAGGTATAGGGACGGGCCAGCACCTGCCCGGCGCTCAGGCTCCTGGAATCCGGCGTGTAGGCCTTGCAGTCGGCGATCTCCGTCGGCTCCCAGCCCCAGGCGTGGTCGATCAGCAGCTCCGCGTTGACGCCGAATAGCTTGTAAAGCTTTTCCGCGTTCTGTACGGAACAGCGGGCCACGTCCCCCATGGTGTTCATGCCGTTATCTTCCAGCCGCCGGGCGATGCCGTGGCCCACCCGCCAGAAATCCGTCAGGGGCGTATGGCACCAGAGCTTTTCCCGGTAGCTTTTCTCGTCCAGCTCCGCAATGCGCACCCCGTCCCTGTCCGCCGGCATCTTCTTCGCCACGATATCCATGGCGATCTTGGCCAGGTACAGGTTGGTGCCGATCCCCGCCGTGGCGGTGATGCCCGTCTCCTTCAGCACCTGCCGGATCAGCGTCATGGCAAAGGCGTGGGCGTTCATGCCGCTGGCCTCCAGATAGGGCGTGGCGTCGATGAACACCTCGTCGATGGAATAGACCAGAACGTCTTCCATAGAGACGTGCCGCAGGTAGATCTCCACGATGCGGCGGCTGTAGTGCATGTAGTATTCCATACGGGGGATGGCCACCACCATGGCCGCCTCCAGCGAGGGGTCCGCCGACAGGGAGGCGGCGGAGACCGACGGGCAACGGAATTGGCCCCCGGGGGCCTTTTTGCGCCGCTCGCGGTTGGCCAGCGCCAGCTTTTGCTTCGCCTCAAACAGGCGGGGGCGGCCGGGCAGGCCGACGGCCTTCAGCGCCGGAGACACCGCCAGACAGATGGTTTTATCCGTGCGGCTTTCATCGGCGACCACCAGCAGGGCGTCCAGCGGGTCCAGCCCCCGCTCGACGCATTCCACGGAGGCGTAAAACGACTTCAGGTCGATCGCCAGATATTGTTTTTGCCGCGCCATCGTCGTCCCCGTCCTTTCCCGCGCCGCGCTTCCGGCCGTATTGTATGGTTGTTGATTTCCTGTTAAGATAATCTATATGAATATTGTACCCGCCGCCGAAAAGGATGTCAAGAAGGGAATGCCGCCCGCCGGTCCGTAGGAACGGACCCCGCGCAGACCGGGTATTGGCGAGGGGATTTTCCAGCCGTCAGTTCTTGGTTTTCAGAAGATTTGCCCATGCGGCAGCGCGGCGCCTCCGTGCCGCTGTTCACGCAAGCAACATTTTTTTTGCTGCCGATAAAAAAACGCGCAAAAATCCTTTCAAATCCGGCCGATCCGTGGTATCATGACAGGGAGAAAAACCAAAGGAGACGAGACCATGGAACAGACCGCGACAACCGCAGGGCGCGCCGACGCATACGCAAAAGAGGCAAAAGCCCGGTGGGGCGATACGGCCGCCTATGCGGAATATAAACAGAAGACCGCCGGACAGAGCAGGGAAGCCCTGCAGGCGGCCGGCGAGGGGCTGACGGCACTTCTCGCCGGTTTCGGCGAGCTGAAAGCGCAGCCCGCCTCCGCCCCCGAGGCGCAGGCCCAGGTCAAAGCGCTGCAGGACTATATCACCGCCCGTTTTTACACCTGCACCAATGAAATTCTGGCGGGGCTGGGGCAGCTTTACGCCGCTGGCGGCGAATTCACCGACCATATCGACCGGGCGGGCGGTCAGGGTACGGCTGCCTTTGCCGCCGAGGCGATCCGGCTGTACTGCGAAGCCTGAAAAAACCGACAGGGACAATGCCGCGATGCGCGATGCAAAACGGTATGGAGATGAGGAGAGAGCATGATGGAGGGAAAGATCCGGCAAGCCATCGTTTTTTACGGCTGGGTGCAGGGCGTGGGGTTCCGCTGGCGGGCGCGTCAGGCGGCAAGCGCCCTCGGCGTCACCGGCTGGGTACGCAACAACTTTGACGGCTCCGTCTCCATGGAGCTGCAGGGGACCCGGGAACAGCTCGACGGCGTGATCCTTGCCGTGGAACGGGGAACCTACGTGAAGATCGAGAACCTGCGCGTGAAGACCCTTCCCGTGATCGAGGGCGAAACGGGTTTTCACGTCCGGGACGACGAATAAAAGGAGGAAACAACCATGCGGAAACAACCGATTGAAATCACCGATTATGCCAATACGATCACCGCGGCGCTGCGCCGGGGCGTGCTGCTCACGACGAAAAACGGCGAAAAGGTCAATTCCATGGTGATCGGCTGGGGCCATATCGGCCGCATCTGGGAACTGCCGGTATTCGTCGCCTATGTGCGGGACAACCGCTATACCCGCGAAATGCTGGATGCCAACCCGGAGTTCACCGTCAACGTGCCGGTGAACGGCTTTGACAAAAAAGCCTTTACCGTCTGCGGAACGAAGAGCGGCCGGGAGATGGACAAGCTGGCCGAGGCGGGCCTGACGCCGGTTCCCCCGGAGGTCGTTTCCGTTCCGGGCCTGAAGGAATGCCCCCTCACGCTGGAATGCCGCGTGATCTACCGGGAGGAGCAGACCGCCGCCCGCCTGCCGGAGGCGCTCCGCCGCCGGTTCTATTCCGTTGAGACAGAAGACCATATCGCCTATTTCGGCGAGATCGTCGCGGCGTATCTGATCGAGGACTGACGCACGCGGGAAGGAGAAGGCCCCATGAGCCGACACGTTTACACCCTGAAAAAACCGGCCTCGTGGCACAAGGAGCGCTGGCGGGAGGCGCTGCCCCTGGGCAACGGCCTCACCGGCGCGCTGATCCCCGGCGCCGTCGGTGAGGAAACGGTCACCTTTAACCGCTTCGACCTGTGGGAGGACGGCGACGACCCGCCCATCCCGGACGTGACCGCCGCTTTCCGCGCCCAGCGGGCGGCGCTGGACCGGGGAGACGACGCGGCCGCCAACGACGACAACATCGGCCGCGCCCTGCGGGAAAAGGGCTATGCGGCCGGTTGCGGCTGCCCGCATCCGCTGGGGTGGCTGGAGCTCCGCTTTGAACCCGCCGCCCTGTTCCGGCGGTACCGGCGCGGGATCAACATGCAGACCGGCGAAGCCTTCGTGGAATTTACCGTTGACGGCTGCCGGTATTGCCGCCGGGGCTTTGTCTCCCGCGCGGCGGACGTGACGGTCCTGCGGTTTACCGCCGACCGGCCCTTTACACAGACCTTTGATTTCAGATTATATAACGACGCCGTGGAGAGCAGGACGACGGAAAACGGCCTGTTCCGCGCCTCCGCGGATGGCTATACCGCCGTCAACCTGCGCGTCACAGGAGATGATTCCTCCGAGGTCTGCGGCGACGGCCTGCGGGTCACGGGGACCGACTACACGGTGCTGATCCGCTGCGCCTCCCACGGCTCCGACTGTTCTCTGGAGGGCGTGGAGGGCAGCGCCTACGACGCGCTGCTGGCGTCGCACGTCGCTTTGCACCGGCCCCTGTACGACGCCGTCTCCATCGAACTGGCGGAGGACGCCGCCCACGAAGCGACCAATGAACAATTGCTGGCGGAGGCCTACGAGGAAGAGGCCTCGCCGGCGCTGCTGGAACGCCTCTGGCGCTTCGGGCGGTATCTGTTCATCAGCGCGACCCACGAAAAGGGCCTGCCCGTTCCGCTTTACGGCCTGTGGCACGGGGCGGACCACCTGCCCTGGAGCCAGTTCGTGGCCAACGAAAACGTGGAGCAGACCTACTGGCACGCCATGGCCGGCGGGCTTTCTTACGCCCTGCCGCCGCTGCTGCGGTACTACACCGCCAAAACGGCAAAATTCCGCGAGTGCGCGCGGCAAGTGTTCGGCTGCTCCGGCATCTGGATCTCCGCCTATACGTCGCCCCTGTCCGCCGGCGTGTGCGTGCCGGTTTCGGTCATTGACAACTGGATCAGCTGCGCGGGGTGGCTGAGCCGCCATTTCTGGGAGTACTATCTCTACACCCGGGACGAGGCCCTGCTGAAGGAGGAAATTCTGCCCTTCATGTACGAGGCGGCGCTGTTTTACCGGGATTACGCGGTGAAGGAAAACGGTCGTCTCCGTCTGTACCCCTCCGTCTCGCCCGAAAATACGCCCCTCGGCGGCGCGGGGGAGGCCGCGCAGAACGCAACCATGGATTTCGCCGTGATGAAGGAGCTGCTGACCAACCTTCTCACCGGCATCGGGATCACCGGCCTGTATGCGGAGGAGGCGGCCGACTTCCGGGCTCTGCTGAACGCCATCCCGCCCTATCAGATCAATGAGGATGGGGCGGTGAAGGAATGGATGCGCCCGGAGCTCAAAGATCACTACGCCCACCGGCACCTGTCCCACCTCTATCCGGTGTTCCCGGGGACGGAGGTCACGGCACAGTCGGACCCTGCCCTGTGGGCGGCCTTTAAAAAAGCGGTGGAGCTGCGGGAGCTGGGGGCGCAGTCCGGCTGGTCGCTGGCGCACATGGCGTGCATATGGGCCCGCATGGGCGAGGCCGGGCGCGCCGCGGAATGCCTTGACGGCATGGCCAAGGCCGTGGTTCTGGATTCCCTTTTCACCACCCACAACGACTGGCGCAACATGGGCACCACGATCAACTGGGACGGGGAATGCTTTGTGCAGCTGGATGCGGCCTTCGGCGCGGTGAACGCCGTTCAGGAGCTGCTGTTCCGCTGGCAGCCCGACGCCCTGTCGATCCTTCCGGCCCTGCCGGAGCGGCTGCGCGGCGGTCATGTGAAGGGGATCCGTTTCCCCGACGGAGCGGCGGAGATCCGCTGGACGCAGAGCGGGGAAGTGACGGTCACCGTTTCCGCCTGCCGCCGCGTGGAAACCCGGCTGCTGGTGGCCGGAACGCCCCGCGGGACGCTCCGACTGCAAGCGGGCGAGAGCCGGACGTTCCGGTTTTCCGTCTGATTTTCCATTGCAGACTTTATTACGGTGAAAAGAGCAAAAAAATATCCCCCGGCCGTGAGACCGGGGGATTGCCGTTTATCTGGCGGAACTGCTTACAGCTCAGCGAAATACTTGATGGTGCGGACCATCTGGCTGGTGTAGGAGTTCTCGTTGTCATACCAGGACACGACCTGAACCTGATACAGACCGTCGCCCAGGGGGGAGACCATGGTCTGAGTGGCGTCGAACAGGGAGCCGAAGCGCATGCCGATGACGTCGGAGGAAACGATGGGATCCTCGTTGTAGCCGTAGGACTCGGAAGCGGCGGCCTTCATGGCGGCGTTAATGCCTTCCTTGGTCACGTCGTCACCCTTGACGACAGCGGTCAGGATGGTGGTGGAGCCGGTCGGTACGGGCACTCTCTGAGCGGAACCGATCAATTTGCCGTTCAGCTCGGGGATGACCAGGCCGATGGCCTTGGCAGCGCCCGTGGAGTTGGGAACGATGTTGGCGGCGCCGGCGCGGGCTCTTCTCAGGTCGCCCTTTCTGTGGGGGCCGTCAAGGATCATCTGATCGCCGGTGTAGGCGTGGATGGTGCTCATGATGCCGCTCTGGATGGGAGCATACTCGTTGAGGGCCTTGGCCATGGGAGCCAGGCAGTTGGTGGTGCAGGAAGCGGCGGAGATGATCTGATCGTCAGCGGTCAGGGTCTTCTCGTTGACGGAGTAGACGATGGTCTTCAGATCGTTGCCGGCAGGAGCGGAGATAACGACCTTCTTGGCGCCCGCGTTGATGTGGGCCATGCTCTTCTCTTTGGAGCAGTAGAAGCCGGTGCACTCCAGCACGACGTCAACGCCCAGCTCGCCCCAGGGGCAGTTGGCGGCGTCTTTTTCCGCATATATTTTCAGGGTCTTGCCGTCCACGGTGATGGTACCGGCCTCGTCGTCGGCGCACACGGTGTGAAGGTTCTCGCCCATCACGCCGCAGTAACCCTTCTGGGCGGTATCATACTTGAGCAGGTGAGCCAGCATCTTGGGGCTGGTCAGGTCGTTGATGGCGACCACTTCGTAGCCTTCCGCGCCGAACATCTGACGGAACGCAAGACGGCCGATTCTGCCGAAACCGTTAATAGCAACTTTAACAGACATGATAATATTCCTCCGTTTTTTGGATGCGCCTTTCCGGCGCTCCTTAATTTACCATGCTATATTATACCAAAAAAATCCCCGTTTGCAAGCGATTTGTTAAAAAAATGACGCAAGGGAAAAATGTTTGGCGTTTGTGACATTTTTGCAATAAGTTTGAAAAAGTTCTTACTGCATATTCACCACGGAAACCGATTGGCGTAAAGACAGGGATGATTTAACGCCCGGCGTTGACCGGGAACGGTTTTCTGTCCTTAAGTCTTCTCACAAATAGTTGACCGGTATGGCACGGTCGTTTCCGTGCAGCGTGACAAGGTTGTCATACAGGCAGACAACCCCGCCCGGACCGCGCTGAACGCCGGGAATTTTATCAAGCACGGAAAAGGCGTCTATGTCACGCTTCTGCGGATCGGCGTGTTTTTTCATCTCGAGCGGATAAAGAACGCCTCCGTCTTCGATCAGCAGGTCGATTTCGTTCATATCCTTATCGCGGTAGAAGTAAAGCGGCGGTTCGAGGATCCCCTTGTTGTAATAGCTCTTGATGATCTCCGTTATAACGAAGCTCTCAAAGAACGCGCCGGCCATCGCACCGTTTTTCAGAACGTCCACCGTATTCCACTTTGTCAGATAGGCCGCCAGTCCTGTATCAAGAAAATATAATTTCGGCGTTTTGACGGCGCGTTTCGTGATGTTGTTGGAATAGGGATGCAGCAGGTACACCAGGTTGGAAGCGACAAGAACAGACATCCACCGGTCCGCAGTGGGCTGGCTGATCCCGACGTCCCTGGCAAGGGACGCCAGATTCAGAAGCTGCCCTGTGGATGCGGCCGCGGCGGTCATAAACTTTGCAAATTTGACCGTATCGCCGATCTCAGTCAGCTCCCTGACGTCCCGCTCAATGTAGGTTCTGACATAGGCGCCGTAAAACATCTGCCAGTCGAAGTCGGGATTCTCACAGAGCTCCGGCATACTGCCGCGGTGGATCGTTTCCCACACCTCGTCATAGGAGACCGGCGCAAGGCTTTTCCTTCGTTCGGCAAAATACGCGTCGGTCGGAAGAAATGGCAGATCGCAGTCGACATGGTGCGTTTCACGCAGCGAAAATCCGAGAAGCGTGATCAGACCGATTCTTCCGGCAAGAGATTCGCTGACGTTTTTCATCATCCGGAACTGTTGAGAACCGCACATGAAGAACTGCCCCTTTTTGCGATCCCTGTCAAGTATCATTTTGATCTGTGGGAACAGCTCCGGCGCCTTCTGGATCTCATCCACAAAAACCGGCGGCGGGTTATCCTTAAAAAAAGTGCCGCTCTCTTCCCGCGCGCTTGCCAACAGGACCATATCGTCCATCGTGGCGTAATGAACGTCCTTTGTTATCTTTTTCAGCATGGTTGTTTTTCCAACCTGCCTCGGACCGGCAACCAATACGGCGCCGAACATTTTGGA
The DNA here is from genome assembly GCA_902788995.1 of Oscillospiraceae bacterium. Taxonomy (GTDB): domain Bacteria; phylum Bacillota; class Clostridia; order Oscillospirales; family Acutalibacteraceae; genus RUG806. The sequence continues at coordinate 14,952 of CADAMO010000004.1, read as the reverse complement.
AAGCTGTTCAACCGCCGGTTCGGCATGGCGTGAAATATACAACGAAGATCGCCTCCGTCTGATTTAATATGCAATATTATTATAGCCGACGTCGCCCAATTTATCAAGCCTTTTTCAAAACTCGTGGATTAAACCAAGAAAAAAAAGGGGTACGGTAATATTTTCACGCTGACCGTTCCCTGGCTAATGTTTTCAGCCCCCTCTGACCCGCTCAAGAAACGCCTGACAATCCGCGCGGTAATGATAGCTGTTCCCGTTTTTGTTTTCTCCGATGCGGGTAAAGCCGTGCGTCTCCAGTATGGCTTGCGACCGGGTGTTTTTCCTGTGCGCATAGGCCTCCGCGTATGGAACGTCCGGAGGAATCATACCGGCGACAAAAGAGAACGCGCCACGGATCACGCCGCGTGCCTGAAACGCCGGTTTCACCTGCGCTTCTTCGATCATGAAGGTCGTTTCGTTCGTGTAGTATTGCAGATAACCGATCAGCGCACCGTCATTGAGGATCAAAACGATCTGCCGGTTTTCCTGTTGCAGGGCGGAGGCGACGGCGTCGCTCCACAGCGCATAATCCCGGTCGTAAGAATTCCCGGTCGGGGCGATGACGCTCATATTCTCATGCAGAACGGCAAACAATTCTGGCAGCCAAAGGCGAACCTCATGTTTCCCCAATAATCGGCAAATCATCTTCTGTTACCCTTTTCTTGCGTATAAAACAGGGCCGGTTCCCTCTATTCTCCCGTCAGAATGGCCCCCTGATTTTTTTATCTTTCATTTTTCAAAACGGTTCGATTCCTTTGTACCACGTCGGCACGTCGAGCTCGAAATGGCCGTACCATTTCATCTGACGGTCTGCCACTTCAAGCGCGGTCTTTATTTCCTGCTGCCCGAATTTGACGGACCACGGCAGATGGGAGATCAGGCTTTCGGCGGTATAGAATTTCAGCACGCGCCAGAAATCCTCCGGAACGCGGTCATCGAAATACCCGTTGATCAGTCCCGTCTCAAAATACTCGCTGACCATCACGTTCCAGCAAAACGGTTTGAAATCGTCATAAGGATCGGCGACGCCGTTTTTGTCAAAGTCGATGATCCCGATCTTTCCGTTGCGGACGATCATATTCCCGAGGTGATAATCGCCGTGGCATAAGACAAGCGGGCGGTCTTTCATGATTTTGTAATGCGTTTTATAGTAATCTAAAATCTTATCCTGCATCGGCAGTCGATAGGCGCAGGCATCAAGCGCGGCGATCTTCCGCGGCATTTTTTCCAGATAGCGCTCCCACCACGTGCGCTCCTGCGGCGGGATATCGACGGCATGGAGTTTACACAGACACTTTCCGGCTTCAACGCCCAGCCGGTACGCCGCCTGATCCGCAAGCGCCGCAACCGCGTTTTCGCCGTCTTCTCCTTCCAGATAAGAAAGAAGCGTATAGACGCCGCCGTCCGCTTTCATGCCAAACGCGACCGACCGGGAGCAGTTCAGCCCGAGCCCTTCGATCTTTTTCAGCAGCTCGAATTGCTGCTTCTTTTTTTCATACAGATTGTGATCCGATAGCCGAAGAACGTACTTTTCTCCGCTGCTGCTTTCGAGTATGTATTTTTTATCGCCCGACCAACCCTTCAGAAGAGGCGCGACGGAGACGATTCGGTATTTGTTGCATAATTGTTCAAAGCCTGTCAGCATTTCGGCACGTCCCTTTCATACCTTCGCCTTTTGCGAAAGCTGTATGTCAAACCATTGTAAAATAACAGCAAACGTTCAAAAATCGGAATCGCATTGCGGGCGGGCAAAATCGCCGAAGCGCCGCCTGTGGCGGATGAAGCGAGGCGGTTTTGGTGAGCAAATACAGAGGATTGCGAAGCGCTCCAAGCGAGCAAGCCGACAATATTTGCGAGGGCAAGCGGAGCCGCGCTACAATTACACGCCTGCGGCGCGCCGTCTGAAAACATTATTCCATATTCACCACGTTCACGGGCCTGCCCTCCATGAAGCCCCGGATATTCTCTTTGAGGATCTCCATGAGACGCACGCGGGTCTCGTAGGACGCCCATGCGATGTGGGGGGTGATGAAGATATTTTTCGCGGTCAGCAGGGGGTTGTCGGGATGGGGCGGCTCGGTGGAGAGCACGTCGACGCCTGCGCCGGAGAGCTTCCCGCTGTTGAGGGCGTCCGCCAGGGCCTGCTCGTCCACTTCTCCCCCGCGGGAGGTGTTGACCAGGAACGCGCCGTCCTTCATCTTCGACAGGAAATCGGCATTCACCAGTTTGTCCGTCTCCGGCGTCTGCGGGCAGTGGAGGGTGACGAAATCGCACCGGGGCAGCATCTCCGCCAGCGGCAGGAAGGTCACGTCCGCGTCCGGGTATTTTTCCGGGTGGGCGGTGTTCACCAGCACCCGCATCTCAAACGCCTTGGCCAGCGCCGCCACCCGGCGGCCGATGCGCCCGTACCCAATGACACCGATGGTCTTGCCCGACAGCTCCGCCGTGGGGGATTTCTGATAGCTGAAATCCGGGTTGGCGGCCCAGTCGCCCGCCGTGACGGAGGCCGTGTGCAGCCCCACCCGGTTGGCGAACTCTAAAATAAAGGCGAACACCTGCTGCGCCACCGCCGAGACGGAGTAGGAGGGGATGTTCACCACGGGCACGCCCCGCTCCCGGCAGGCGGCCACGTCTACGATGTTGAAGCCCGTGGCCAGCACCGCGATCAGCTTCACCTCCGGCAGCCGGGCCAGCGTCTCCCGGCTGATGGGGGTTTTGTTGAGAATGACGATCTGGGCGTCCTTCGCCCGTTCCTCGATCAGGTGCTCCGGGGTGCGGTCGTACACGGTCAGGTCGCCGTATGCCTTCAGCCAGTCCCAGCTCAGGTCCCCGGGGTTGGCGGCAAAGCCGTCCAGAATCACGATATTCATAAAGCTATCTCCTTTATCTCCATATAAAACCCGACACTTCTGATTTTGGGGTCAGAAGTGTCGTTACGGTTACAATCAAACTAATGAAACGGATCAAATCAGCCGAGCTTGGGGAATTCGGGCATAACGGCGTCTTCTTTTCCGTCGTTCTTCGCTCTGAAATAAGCGACAAGATCCTGGAAATACTTGATAAGACCCATAATGAAATTGACGAAACCTTCCATGTGATACGCCTCCTTGCGCATTGTGCGATATTTGAGTAATAAGTCGCCTTATTGACCGTTTCCATCATAGCACAAAAACGGAAATTTGTAAAGGGTCATGAATAATTTTGACAGATTATTCACACTTTAATATTCATTTTATATCATTTCCCTCTGAAAAGAAAAAGGAGCGGCGATCCTGCATCCTGATGCGGATAAGGATTGCATTATTGACGGTTGTCCGCTATAATGAAGACAGGCGCTGCAGGAGGGAAACGGAAGAGAAACAAGTGGCAGTTTTACACTTCAAAGGAAAGCAAACCAGAAGGCCGGCTGCGTCTGCAGCCGGAACTTCAGGCGGAAGGCCTCAGCGGCCATCTACATGAGATCTTGTCGGCAAGTCCGCCGCCATCGCCCGTGAGATCGGCAAGCGGCCGGTCCTGGCCTTCGGCAACAGTTCCGGCGATTTCTCCATGCTCAACTACGCCGAGGGCAACAAAAAGCACACCGGCATGGGCTTTTGGGTGGTGTTCGACGACACCCAAAGGGAATACGGCAGCGAGGAAAAGGCCGCCGAATACTATGACGAAGCGGAAAAGCAGGGCTGGACGGTCTTCTCCATGGCGAACGACTGGAAGACCATCTACGAAGACGGCGTGACCAAGACGGAGCTGCCGGCGCTGAAACCGCCCTTGAGGACGCCGCGTAAGACGCCTCTCTCCGCCGGCTGGTCCGTCCGTGACGCGTCCGGCGAAGAAAATCTGTGAAAAAAGACGGTTCACAGCACCGGAATCAAGAATCAACAGGAGGTACCCTATGACGACGAAACGGAAATGGCCGGCGTTATTGCTGGCGCTGGCGCTTTGTCTCGCCCTTGCCGGATGCGGCGGAGGGGCGGACAAAACCGATACGGTCCCCGTGCGGATCGATTTCGCCTCGGCCACGGTCAGCTATCTGGGGCCGGAGGGCACCTATACGCAGGAGGCCTGCGGTCGGTTTTTTGAAAAGCAGGGGACGTACGTTCCCTATGAGACGGTCGGCGACGCCGTGGAGGCGCTGGTGAACGGCGACAGCAATTACGCCGTGATCCCGCAGGAAAACACCATCGGCGGCGCGGTGATCGACTACGTGGATACGCTCCTCTCACAGCCGGAGGTCTCCGTCGTGGGCGAGGTGGAGCTGCCCATCAACCAGAACCTGCTGGTTCTCCCCGGCACGGCGCTTTCCGCCATCAAAACCGTCTACTCCCATAAACAAGGCATCGCCCAGGGACGAGACTGGCTGGAGGAGAACCTGCCGGGCGCGGAGGTGACCGAGGTATCCAGCACCGCGGAAGGGGCAAAGATGGTGGCGGAGGCCGGCGACCCCTCTTGCGCGGCCATCGCCTCCGCCGCCTGCGCCGACGTTTACAGCCTTGAGGTGCTGGCGGCCGCCATTCAGAACAACGACAGCAACAAGACCCGGTTCTATGTGCTTTCTACAGACGCCCCTGCCACAGCCCCTGCCGACCGGACGGCCTTTGTGGCCAGCGGCAGCGCGGAGGATCTGCCCGAACTGATGGCCGCCATGGAGCAGCAAAACGTGACGCTCGTCGCTCTCCATGACCGTCCGCTGAAAACGGAGCTGGGCCAATACGCCTACCTGATCGAATGTGCGGAATGTCCCTACGACGCCTACCTGAAACTGACGGAGAACAGCGCCTTTACGTTCCGCTACCTCGGCGGCTTTGCCGTCAGATAACGCGGAACAGGCACCGCTTCGCGGGGGACGAAGCGCCCCTGCCATTCCCCCTTTTATCCCCCGCGGTTTTCCGCCCAACAAAAAACACAGCCGCAGAACCGGGCCCCGGTCTTGCGGCTGTTTTATTGTCCGTACCGGCGCAGCGGTTCCTCCGCACTTGTATTTCAACGACCGGTATGATATGATTTGATTATCATCCATTTTCGGGAGGTGTGCTATGCACAGACTGTTTTCGGAGTACGGTTTTTCTGCCGATCTGTGCCTGCCCGTCGGGCAGATCCGGCTGTTCCGCGACGAGGCGGATACGTCGCCGGACCCCGTCAAAATGAAGGAAGTTGTGGCGCTGGCGGAAAAGGAGCTGGCGGAACCGATTCCTCTCTGTACCGCTTCGCTTTACCGCAGATTCGCGGCGGACGGCAACCGTTCCGCCTATGAGGCGGTCTATTTCCGCCGCCGGGATATGGCGCTGCGCCTCTCGCTGGCGGAGGCCTACGAGAACCGTGGACGTTTCACCGAAAAGCTGGCGGACGTGGTCTGGGCGATTCTGGAGGAATCCACCTGGGTGCTTCCGGCGCATCTGCCCACCTGCAGCCCGTCCCACGGGGACCTGGGCCTGCCCGCCGTGTTCGGGGAGGGCCGGTTTCACGCCGCGGACCTGTTTTCCGCCGCCACCGCCGCGCTGCTGGCCATGGTGTACGACCGGAACAAACAGGCGCTGGACGCGTTCTCCCCGGTGATCTGTGAAAAGCTGCAATATTCGATAAAAGAACGGATCTTTACGCCGTTTCTGCAATGCGACTTCTGGTGGACCGGCAGAAGCGGGCGCCATGTGAACAACTGGAACCCGTGGATCCTCTCCAACGTCCTTTTTGCCGCCGCGACTACGGCGGACGACGACACGCTGAAAGCGGTGGCCGGAACGGCGGCGGAGCTCCTTGATAACTACACCGCCTGCCTGCCGGAGGACGGCGGCTGCGACGAGGGGCCGACCTACTGGTGCGTGGCGGGCGCTTCCTATTTCGATTCGCTGGAGCTGTTCTACGATATCACCGGCGGTCGCTTCAACCTCTTCGGCGACCCCTTCGTGAAGGCCGTCTGCGAGTACGAGCCGAAAATGCACGTCCACGGCGAATACTTCCTGAATTTCGCCGACTGTTCCCCCCGGGTGTCTCCGGACGGCTGTCAGCTGATGCGCATGGGCCGAAAATGCGGCAGCGATACCCTGACGCGCTTCGGGGAAGCCGTGGCAAGCCGGGAAGGCGCTGTGCTTTATTCCGACAGGGTCTACCGCACGCTGCGAGGTCTCATCACCCCCGCGCCGGAGGGAACAGTCTCCTGCGGCAGCGTCAGGTCCTTTCTGCCGGACCTGTGCATTATGACGGCCCGGGAATCCGAAGATACGGGCCGGGGGCTGTTTGTCGCCATGAAGGGCGGCAGCAACGGAGAAAACCACAACCATAACGACGTGGGCAGCGTGGTGGTTTACGCCGACGGAGAGCCGGTGCTGATCGACGCGGGCTGCGGCACGTACAGCCGAAAGACCTTCTCCGACCGGCGCTATGAGCTGTGGTATATGCAGTCCGCCTATCATAACGTGCCGGATATCGGCGGCAGACAGCAGCCCCCCGGCGGCTGCCGCGCCACCGATGCCGCGTACGACCCACAGACGGGCGGTCTGCGGCTCCAGCTGCGGGAGGTCTACCCGCCGGAGGCCGGGGTTCGTTCCTATACCCGCGAGACCGCCCTGACCGGCGGCACCGTGCGGATCACCGACTTCTTTGAACTGAACGGCGAAACGGAGGTGGATATCCACTTTCTCACCTGCGGGGAACCCCGTCCCGCCGAACCCGGCCTGCTGAAGCTGGTCCGGGGAGCCGTCATGCGCTATGATCCGCGCCTGACCATGCGGATCGAAGCCTTCCCCGTGGAGGACGCCTCGCTGGAGCAGGCCTGGGGCACCCCGACGCTGTGGAAGATCCACCTGACCGCAAGGATCGTTCAGGCGACGTTTGTGACGGAAATCTTTCAAAACGAAAAAAGAGCAAAAGGAACAGTCGGATGACGCCATATTCCCCGCGTAGATGCCCTGTCTGCCGCCGGATAACCCGATTCTAATGCCGAATAACCAGATAGCGAAACAGGACGGTCCAAAAAGACCGTCCTGTTTTTGTGGAGCTGGTGGTCAGAATCGAACTGACAACCTGCTCATTACGAATGAGCTGCTCTGCCATTGAGCCACACCAGCATGAAGATGAAATTGTCCGGTGAAAGGTTTGCCAACCGGCGCGACCGGCGCTTCTTTCTCTCACGGATTGCTATTATACAATAAAACTTGAGAAGAATCAAGAGGAAATTTCGGTTTTTACGAAAAAAATCTGAAAATCCGGCGCATAGCGCTTTTTTGCCGGGGGATACTGTTTTTGACAGAAAAGAATGCGCCCGGCACAACGGCTGCCGGGCGGGGAGTTTTTGCAAAAAGGGTGTGCTGTTGGGAATGAAATTTGTGTGGGCGTTTGTGATCGGCGGGCTGATCTGCGTGGTCGGACAGGTCCTGATCGACAAAACCAAGCTGACCCCCGCCCGGATTTTGGTGGGGTACGTCTGTGTGGGGATCTTGCTCGGCGCATTCGGGGTGTACGATAAACTGATCGACTTCGCCGGCAGCGGGGCGGCGCTGCCGCTTTCCGGATTTGGCAACCTGCTGGTGAACGGCACCCGGGAAGCTGTCATGCGGGACGGCCTGATCGGCGCGCTGGAAGGGCCGTTGACCGCCGGATCGGTGGGAATTATGACCGCCGTGTTTATGGGGTTCATTTTGTCGTTTATGGCAAAGCCCAAGCCGAAGTGAGATGCGGAAAGCTGGATTTGTCGAGCTGACGCTCGAAAAGTTAAAAGTGAAAAGTTGAAAGTTGAAATGTGGGACCTGCGGTCGGCATTATATGATATCATCAAGCCCGGCAGGGCTTCCGAATTTCAACTTTTAACTTGCAACTCTCAACTTTTTTGTCGCGCCAACGGCGCGACAAACCCCAAGTTGTCAACCCGTTCACCTGATAAGGCACAGAGAAAATACCATTGTGTTTTTTCGTTCCGTATGGTAAAATACGGAGCGTGTTATTTATCCGGCGGTTTTGTCACGGTAGCGGCGGATCTGCTCCACCATTTTTTTGTTGGTGAAGGTCGCTTCCACTTCGTCCATATCCACGGTCCGGCCGCTGAGCAGGCCCTGAATCAGCGCCTCCGCCCAGAGGACCTCGCGGGTCTCCCGGCGGCTGAGATAAGAGAGAAGATCGATATCCATTTTTCGGTTGATCCCCTCCACCATGCCGGTGAAAAAGTCGCTGTCCTCGCCCAGATATTTTCCCACGTCCTCCATGTTTTCAAAGGCGATCACCACGTCCTCTACCCGCAGCAGACGCCGCCCGGCCAGCACAACGCTGCCGCCGTTCAGCAGCTTGTCCGCCGTGGTGTTCAGTTGTTCGCACAGAGGCAGCAGCAGCGACGCGTCCGGCAGGGTTTCGCCGGTCTCCCACTTGCTGACCGCCTGAAAGGTGACGCCCAGGCGCTCGGCCAGCTGCTTCTGCGTCAGCCCCGCCGCCTTGCGGAGATGCTGGATATATCCGCCGATTCTGATGAGATCCATATTTGTTTCCTCCCGTTTGGTGATCTTTGTCGGTTCGGTTTTATCATATCGGATGCGTACGCAAAAGTAAATAACGGAATGGTTGATAACATTCAAACACAGGTAGAAGGTGACAGGAATGCTGGGACTGAAACGGGGCACGGTGCGGCTGTGTCCCCATGAAACGGAATGGGAGGCGGAGGCGGCGCGGACGATCGCGGTGCTGCGGGAGCTTCTCGGGGACGCGGCGGCAGAGATCCAGCACGTGGGCAGCACGGCGGTGAATACCATCATGGCCAAGCCCATTGTGGATATCGCCGTGGCGGCGGAGGACTTCGGCCGGGTGCTGGAAAAGCGGCCCGTGCTGGAACAGGCGGGCTTTCATTACCGCCCCGGCAGCCTTGAGGGCCAGCTGCTGTTCGCCAAGGGCAGCTTTTATGAGGGGACCGGCGAGTTGCAGACTCACTTTATTCACGTGGTGAAAAAGGACGGCGCGGACTGGCGGAATTATATTCAATTCCGGGATTATCTGAATGCCGTCCCCCGGGCGGCGAAGGAATATGAGACGCTGAAATGCGCTTTGGCGTGGGCCTGCCCCGAGGACGCCGGGCGGGAAAAATACCTGGCCGGGAAGCACGCGTTCATCGTGCGCAGCCTGCGTACCGCCGCCGCGTGGGCCTTTATGGGGCAGACGGTACATATCGTGATCGACCGCCCCGTGGGGTACGTCCACCGCTCCGGCGGGTTTGAGACGGTCTATCCCGTCAACTACGGCTATCTGCCCGGCGTGCCGGGCGGCGACGGCGAGGCGCTGGACGTCTATCTGTTGGGGGTGAACGGTCCCGTGTCAGAGGCTGACGCGACGGTGATCAGCGTGGTCCGGCGGAAGGACGACGAGGAGGACAAGCTGATCGCCGCGCCAGCCGGTGTGAGGTTCTCAAAGGAGCAGATGGAGGAAGCGGTGCGGTTTCAGGAGCAGTGGTTCGATGCGGAGGTGCTGTGCTGAGCGGGAAGGGAAAAAGTCGGAAGTTTTCAGCCGGAAGGCAAAGCCCGGCGCTGCCGGTCAGGCGCGTTTTGCCGTTTTTTACAATATTACTGTATTTCTCGCGAAATTCCGTGAAGAGAAGAAACGACGGTCCCGGGACAAAAGCCGTTCCGGGACCGTATTTTATTGAACCTTTTTTTGTCCATCACGGAAGTTCATGTAATGAAAGTGCTTCGCACTTGAGAAACCCCTTGATAGGGTTTCTCAAACTCTTCCTGATCTGATGAACGATCAAGGCTTTCGCCCGCTGCGGCGGGCGACCAAAGGCGCTGCCTTTGGAAACTGCCACCCTTTTGAAAAAGGCTGGACCGAAAACTTTCATTTTGCACGAAAAACCGTGATGATTTTTTTTGGCGCTACATCAGGAAGGCGTTGGCCAGCGACAGGTAAATGACCAGCGTGATCAGGTCCACGATGGTGGTCAGCATGGGGCCGGCCATCAGCGCCGGGTCCAGGTGGATCAGCTTCGCCCCGATGGGCAGCATGCAGCCCATGAGCTTGGCTACGATCACCGCGAACACCATGGCGGTGGAAACCACGAGGAACACGTGGATATCGTGGGAACCGGTGGAGGAGAGCTGGGACAGAACGAACATTCTGCCGATGTTCACCGCGCCGAGGATCAGGCCGCAGATGACGGCCACGCGCAGCTCCTTCCATACGATTTTCAAAAAGTCCTTGGGGGTGATATCGCCCACGGCAAGGCCGCGGATGATCAGGGTGGAGGCCTGGTTGCCGGAGTTGCCGCCGGTATCCATCAGCATGGGGATGCAGGCGGTGAGGCCCGCCACGGAGGAGAGGATCCCCTCGAAATTGTCGATCAGCTTGCCGGTAAAGGTGGCGGAGACCATCAGGATCAGCAGCCACACGATGCGGTGGCGCACGTGGGTGAACACGCCGGTCTTGAGGTAGCCCTCGTCAGAGTGCTGCACCTTGGCCATCTTTTCGAAGTCTTCGGTGGTCTCTTCTTCGATGACGTCTACGATGTCGTCGATGGTGATGATGCCCACCAGCCGGTTTTCGTTGTCCACCACGGGCACGCTCAGCAGGTCGTATTTCTTCACGATGGCCGCCACGTCCTCCTGGTCGTCGTGGGTGTTCACGGAGATCAGCTTGTTGTCGTCGTCCATGATGTCCCGCACCAGCGTGTCCTCTTTGAACAGCAGCAAATGCAGCAGCGGCACGCTGCCAAGCAATGTGTGCTGGGCGTCTGTGCAATAGCAGGTGTAAACCGTCTCTTTGTCAAGACCCGTGCGGCGGATGCTCTCAATGGCTTCCTTTGCCGTCATGTCGTCCCGCAGCTGCACCATCTCAATGGTCATAATGCTGCCGGCGGACGACTCCGGGTAATTCATGAATTTGTTGATCAGCCGCCGCGTCTCGGGCGTGGCCTGCGAGAGCACGCGGGTGACCACGTTGGCGGGGACCTCCTCCAAGAAGTCCACCGCGTCGTCGATATAAAGCTCGTTGACCAGCCCCTGCAGCTCCCGGTCGCTGATCATCTTCACCAGCTCCGTCTGGCTTTCGGGCTCCAGATAAGCAAAAACGTCCGCTGACATATCCTTCGACATAATGCGGAACAGCCTGAGCCGTTTGACCGGTTCAAGCTCTTCCATGATCTCAGCGATATCAACGGAGTTTATCTCACTCAGCATGCTTCGCAGAGCGGTAAATTCGTTTTTGTCCAGAAGTGAGCTTACGATTTTCAGTAAGGTCTCAAATTCCATCAAAAATGCCTCCTCCGCCGCAGCGGAAGAGGCACGAACAAACGCCGGAAGCAAGCCCCCTGTGTGGCGCTTACGGTTTTGTGTGCGGTTCCGCCGCAGATATTGATTCATTCAGCCTACTTCGCGGATGTTGTCCGTCGGAACTGCTCACAAAATTTCACCACACTTATTCATTTTTTCTGATAACTAAAGTTTACCGCCAATCGGGGGAATTGTCAAGACTATTTTTTCTTTCCCGGGCGGTCACTTGCCGCCGCCCGGCGCTTTCAACGTGCGCATGGCGTTGAGGATGGCGAGGACCGCCACGCCCACGTCCGCAAACACGCCCACCCACATATTGGTGAGGCCCAGCGCCGCCAGGATCAGCACCGCGAATTTCACGCCCAGGGCAAAGATCACGTTCTCGCGCACGATGCGCTTCGTGCGGCGGGCGATGGCCACCGCCAGCGGGATCTTCGCCGGGTCGTCGTCCATGATGACTGCGTCAGCCGCCTCAATGGCCGCGTCGCTGCCAAGGCCCCCCATGGCCACGCCGATATCGGCGCGGGTGAGCACCGGCGCGTCGTTGATGCCGTCGCCGGCGAACAGCAGCGTTTCCCGCTTGCCCTCGGCTTTGCACAGGGCGTCCACGATTTCGACCTTACCCTGTGGCAGCAGCCCCGCGTGAAATTCATCCACGCCGGCGTCCTTCGCCGCTTTTTCCGCCGCCGCCTCCCGGTCCCCGGTCAGCATGACGGTTTTGGTGACGCCCAGCGCCTTCAGGGCCTTTACGGCCTCTGCCGCGCGCGGTTTCAGGGTGTCGTTGATGACGATGCTGCCCGCAAAACGGTCCTCCACCGCCACGTAGACGGCGGTGCCGGTTTTCGTCGTTTCGGTAAAGGCGATTCCCCTTTCCTTCATCAGCGCCGCGTTGCCTGCCAGCACCGCGCCCTGCGCCGTTTTCGCTTCAATGCCGTAACCGGAGAGCACCTTGGTATCCGACGGCGCGTCGCAGTCGCCCGCCGCCTGTTTGACGGAAAGGGCGATGGGGTGGTCGGAGTAATATTCCGCGCAGGCGGCCAATGAAAGGACCTGCTCTTTCGTGAAGCCCTCCGCCGGGGCCACGTCCGTCACCGTAAAGGAGCCGGTTGTCAGCGTGCCGGTCTTGTCGAAAACGGCGGTCTTCACGTCCGCCAGCGCTTCAAGGTAGTTGGCCCCCTTGATAAGAATGCCCTTGGAGGAGGCCCCGCCGATGCCGCCGAAGAAGGAGAGGGGCACCGAGATCACCAGCGCGCAGGGGCAGGAGACCACCAGAAAGATCAGCGCACGGTAGACCCAGTCCTTCCAGTCGCCGGTGATAAGGGAGGGGATCAGCGCCAGCAACGCCGCGCCGATCACCACCGTTGGCGTATAGTATTTTGCGAAGCGGGTCAGGAACTGCTCGCTCTTCGCCTTGTTCATGGAGGAGTTCTCCACCAGCTCAAGGATCTTCGCGGCGGTGGATTCGCCGTATTCCTTCGAGGCGGTATAGTACAGTGTGCCGGTCATGTTCACCGTGCCGCTGATAAGTGCGTCGCCGGGGCCCACGTCCGCGGGAACGGATTCGCCCGTCAGCGCGGCGGTATCCACCGTGGAGACGCCGCGGCTGACCACGCCGTCCACCGGGATCTTTTCGCCGGGGCGCACCAGCAGGGTATCGCCCACGCAGACCTCCTCCGGCAGCACCTCTTCCTCTATTCCGTCCTTCACCACCGTGGCGATGTCGGGGCGCAGATCCATGAGGCCGGAGATGGAGCGGCGGCTTTTGCCCACCGCCACGTTCTGGAACAGCTCGCCGGTCTGGAAAAACACCATGACGAAGACGCTCTCGGGGTATTCCCCGATGACCAGCGCGCCGATGGTGGCCACCGCCATCAGGAACATCTCGTCAAAGACCTGCCCCTTGCTGATGTTGCGGGCGCTTTTCAGCAGCACGTCGTACCCCGCCGTGAGGTAGGGGATCAGATAGAGGCCGAGGTAAACGAACCGGTTGAGGTCGGTCAGCTTCTCCGTGACAAAGACCGCCGCGAACAGGCCGCAGGCGATCAGGATGCGGAGCAATAATTTTTTTTGTTTTCTGGTCATTTTAAGATCACCGTGCAGTCCGGCACGACTTTTTTCGCGGTCTTGACCACCTGCTTCAGGATCTCGTCAAAGCGGTCGTCCGGCGCTTCCAGAATCATCTTCTGAGCCATAAAGCTGACGGTCACGCGCTGCACGCCGTCGATGGCGGCCACCGCGTTTTCAAATTTTGCCGCGCAGTTGGCGCAGTCCAGGTCTTCTAATTGGATGGATTTTTTCATGGTCGTTACCCCTTTCATTCCGTTGCCGCAGCCATGCTTTTTACTAGCCACTAGCCACTAGCCACTAGCAACTAGCTACTAGCCACTAACCACTAGCAACTAATCACTCTCTCACATGCTCCATGCCCTGGGCGAGGATGGACCCCACGTGGTCGTCTGCCAGGGAATAGAATACGCTTTTGCCCTCCTTGCGGAACTTCACCAGCTTGGCGCTTTTCAGCACCCGCAGCTGGTGCGAGACGGCGGAATCCGTCACCCCCAGCACCTCCGCGATGTCGCAGACGCACATTTCCGTTTCAAACAGCAGATACAGGATCTTCACCCGGGTGGAATCCCCGAAGATCTTGAACAGCTCCGCCAGATCGAAGAGCTCGTCTTCCTCGGGCAGGTCGCGTCTGGCCGCCTCCGCAATATCCTGATGGACGACGTGGTCCTCGCATACCGGCGCGGCGTTGTAATCAAACAGGCTCATGGAACACAATCCCTTCTAAAAAACTAACGATTGAACAACTGTTCAATCGTTAGTTTATCATAAGCAGTGACGGTTGTCAATACGTTTAGCGGTTTTTTATGAAAAAGAGGGGAGTTGTCGGGGGAATTATAATGCAGCGCGGATCAGTGAGCAATGTCATTAAGATAAGTGGCGTGTGCGTGCTACGGGATTTCGCCAAACCCTAATTTCTGACCGTGATCCCAAAAAGAAAAGCGGCATTGCTGCCGCTGTTTCTTTATCCTTCGGATTTCTTGCCAAAAAACGTTGCGATCGTCGAAATAAGAAGAATAATCCAATGCAAAAGAACCTGTATGGGGCCGGGGAGATATTCGTCGGTCATGGGACTTCCGTCGTCGGAGATGCCGTCAACATAGGTGGAGGATTCTTCGTTCATCATATTAACTCCTTTCGCTGAAAGATAATCATTCATATCTATTATAATGGCGCAAAATGCGGATGTCAATTGACTATTTCAACAGTTTCTTTTCTTTTTATCTGTTGAAAACGCGAATCAGGGCTGGTAAAAGCCCACTTTCTTCATGACCTTGCGCAGGGTTTTGTGGGCGAGGTATGCGGCCTTCTGCGCGCCCTCGGCGGCGCATTTCTCAATATAGGCCTTGTCCGCGAGGATATGCTCATACTCCTCTCTCAGGGGGCGCAGCTCCTCGGCCACGGCCTCCGCCACGGCCGCCTTGAAGTTGCCGTAGCCCTTGCCTTCAAACTCCGCCTCAATGGCGGCAAAGTCCTTGCCGGTGCAGCAGGAGTAAATGGTCATCAGGTTGGAAACGCCGGGCTTGTTCTCGCTGTAATAGACCCGCGCTTCGGAATCCGTCACGGCGCTCTTGATCTTTTTTACCATCACGTCCGTGGGGTCGGTGAGGGAGATGAAGGC
>CADAMO010000003.1 GCA_902788995.1 Oscillospiraceae bacterium | reverse complement strand
TTTGCCGTAAAACGGCAAAAAACGGCGTTATGATCGTTTTATTAATGCGGCAGCACAACCTTTCTTATTTCCAACTATTTAATTGCCGCATTAATAAAATACGGCGGCGCGGCCGGCTGCCGCAGGGAGGACGCCGCATCATGGCTGTCGAAAAAGCGCAAATCCGGTTGACAGAATGTACAAATCATGCTATTCTTGTACTTGTAATCTCCCGACGAACCGTTAATCGGCTATCGTCAGGGAACTAACAGGAGGTTTTTTATGAATTGTCCCAACTGTAACGCCCCTCTGGAAGCGAACGCCGTGTTCTGTTCCAACTGCGGCGCCAAAATCGCCCCTCAGCCCCCAACGCCGCCCCAGCCCCAGTATCAGTATCAAAGCCAGTATCAGTATCAGAATCCGCAGCCGATGAACGCGCAGCCGATGGGCCCCGGCCTGCAGCTGAGAACCAACAGAAGCTTCATCAAGACGTTTCTGCTGTCCCTGATCACCTTCGGCATCTACGGGCTCATCTGCAACGGCAACATCACCGACGACGTGAATACGGTCTGCTCCCGCTATGACGGCAAGAAGAGCATGAATTTCTATCTGCTGTTCTTCATCGTCGGCCCCATCACCCTTGAGATCGCCTCCATCGTCTGGATGCACAATCTCTGCAACCGCATCGGCAACGAGCTGAAGCGCCGTCAGATCAACTATAGCTTCAGCGCGGCGGATATGTGGCTGTGGGGCGTGCTGGGTTCGCTGATCATCGTCGGCCCCTTTATCTTCGCCCACAAGTTCTTCAAGTCCGTCAACCTGATGAACGACAGCTACAACCATATCGGCTGATTGAAGCAATCACAAAACAACGGCGGTTTTCATCGCCGCAAGCGCGCGGATCCCCGGACGGTCATCGTCCGGGGATCTGTATTTCGTCTGCCGCACAAAGGCGATCTGCTGCGGCCTGCTCCGTCAGCCTCCGCCGACTGTCGCCGCATAGTTGAGATACGTTTCATAGGCCGCTTGGTCGGTGAAGGGGCTGTAATAGTGGTTCATGGAAAAGCACACAAGCTTTTCCGCGTACCGGCTGGCGGTCTCCAATTGCCATGCAAAGCGGTCCATGGGGGCGGGGACGTTCTCCGTCAGCCCGTTGGCGGGCGGCTGCAGGAACCCGCCCGCCTGGGCGGAAATAAAGTTCTCGCAGTTGGCCCACAGCTTCACGTCCGCCTTGGCGCTGCTCACCGCGGCGGCGTACATCTGCCACACCTTTTCAAGACTCTTTTCCCTCGTCCAGGCCGCGCCGACCGCGTCCTGCGGGCAGAAGATATCCCCGTCCCGTAAATGCGCCCCGTTCAGAAAGATCTGCCACATGGGCAGCGTGGCCGTCACCGAAGGGACCGCCAGATATTCGGAATAAAACGGGCTGATCAGCATGGGCATGGCGGGGGCGAGGGCGGTGGCCTGATCCAGCGCCCTGTTGAAGCCCGCGATGATGCGGGGCAGGCTGACCTTCATGAGGGGGTTGTTGGTGATCTCAGGCGCGAAGTACCAGCCGTACAGCGTATCGCCGTAGTCGTCCCCGTACAGGCGGCAGATCTCTTCCTGCATCTGCGTCGTCACGTCGCAGACCGTCTCCCAGTCGGGGGAAAGCCCCGCGCCGTTCCACCAGCCGCTGAAATCCGCCAGCCCCACGAAGACCCGGAGACCCGCCTTTCGGCAGCTTTTCAGGGCGCGGCCGATCAAATCCCCCTGACAGCCGCCGCGCAGGGCGGGAAGCTCGGAGGGGTAATGCGCGGTCCACACGCCGTTTTCATCCAGATACGCCGTCCGCTGCAAAATCAGCGTGTCCAGCCCCGCCTCCTTCATCCAGGCGGTCTCCGCGTCCCACCGTGCGTCGTCCCAGTCGGCACAGTACCATGGCTGGATAAAGCTGCCGGAGACCAGCGCCTCGCATTTCGGCTCCGGCGCGGGCGTCAGTCGCAGGAGCGAGGCGATCAGCAGAAAAAACGCGGTGATGATTTTTGACAGCATGGCGGTTCCTCCTTATACAAAAATCCCCCGCCGCGCGGAAAGTGTGGCAGGGGAGGTGCGGTTACGCTCTGTAATAACGGTCGTCGAAGCGGACGACCTCGTTCTTTTCCGCGGAGGCGAAGATGGCCTCGATCAGCGCGATGCACCGGCGCATCTGCCGGTGGCTGACGATCTGCTCCGCGCCGCTGCGGATCACGTCGTAGATATTGTCGTAATACTGCGTCCAGCGGCCGTGGATCTTTTCCAGCGGTTCCTCGTGGATGGTCTCGTCCGTGCGGGGGGCCATGGTCTTGGTGATGCCTGTGCCGGCCTTCACGGGGACGGAGTCGATCTTGCTCCAGTCGTGTACCACCACGGTCTTGCCGTCCAGCTCCCAGTTGTCGATCTCGGTAGTGCCGTTCTCGCCGAGGATGTACCAGCGGGGCAGCTCGATGAAGTTGTTGGTGGTGACCTCCACCATATAGCGCAGGCCGCTCTTAAATTGCAGCGCACTCGTCGTTGGTGATGTGGGTCACGTGGGCCCACACGCTCTCAAGCTTGTCGTCGTCGCACAGGGTCAGCGCCTGGTCCAGCAGATGGACGCCCCAATCCAGCACCATGCCGCCGCCGTGGCCCTTCTCCTTGCGCCAGTCGCCGGGGATGCCACGGGAGCCCTGCACGCGGGATTCGATGCGGAACACCTTGCCCAGCACGTTCTTGTCCACCACGTTCTTCATGGTCAGGTAGTCGTCGTCCCAGCGGCGGTTCTGGTGCACGGTAAAGAGCTTGCCCGTTTCCTTCGCCACGGCGATCATGTCGTCCAGGTCCTCCGAGGTCATGGTGACGGGCTTTTCGGAAATCACGTTCTTGCCCGCCCGCATGGCCTGAATGGCCAGGGGCTTGTGCACGTCGTTCCAGGTGGCGATGGTGACCAGCTCCACCTCTTCGTCCGCCAGCAGTTCCTCCAGCGAGCCGTAGGCGTGGATGCCGCGGCTTTCCGCCAGCTCCAGCCGGGCGGGGTCGATGTCCCATACGCCCGCCAGTTCGAATTTGTCCATTTCGCGGATGCGGTCGGCGTGCCAGCCGCCCATCCCGCCGTAGCCGATAATGGCCGCTTTGATTGTTTTCATTGCTTTCTTCTCCGAAAAAATGCAGAATAATATGAAACGGTTTTTCGACTGTTTCTATCAAAAATTATATGCCAACCGCCGCCCGATTGCAAGAGAAAAGTCGGCAAAAACCTTCTGTACAATCAAAATAATCCGTGATATACTGAAACCGGAGGGGATCATCATGAAGCTCACGTCAATTACGTATCTGAAAACGGAAACGTCCGTCAAGCTTGTCGTGCAGACGGACAAGCCCTGCTACACCGTCTCGCTGGAGGCGGCGGGGGAGGTCTTTGCCGACGCGTTCAACATAGAAGAGCCCTACGACCGCAAGACCCACGTCTTTTACGTGCCGCAAGCGCTTCTTACCCCCGGCATGACGCTGCGGCTGCGGCTGAAAAAACGGAAGAATGGAAAAGCGGAAACGGCGCTGCCCTTCCGGTATGAGCCGGTGTTCGCAACGCGGGCGGCGCTGGCGAAGCAGTCTGACAACGGCGTGATGGCCATCCGCAGCGACCGGGAGCGGGTGGCCCCAGGCGTGGTCTATACCCGCTGGACCGGCGAGGACAAGGACGGCCGCCCCGTCAACTGGTTCACGCTGGAGGTGGAGCCGAGGCTGGCCTCCCTCTACGTTGGCACCCCCGGCGACGGATATCAGTCCACGAAGGTCAAGGCGAAGGTACCGGAGATGATCGACGCGGCGGTGAAAAACGGCGTGAACGTCGTGGCCGCCATGAACGCGGATTTCTTTGATATGTTCGGCGACTGCCACCCCTCGGGCCTGTGCGTGAAAAACGGCGCGGTGATCGCGGGGGAACACAGCCCGCGCCCCTTCATCGGGATCAAAAAGGACGGGACGGTGGTGCTGACGGACCTGACGGAAAGTCCTGCCCTGCTGCCGGAGCTGGTCCACGCCGCCGCCGGTTTGCAGCTGATCGTGAAGGACGGCAAACTCCACGACTTCGCCCCGCTGGAGCCCTTCGGCTACGTGCGCCATCCCCGCACCGCCGCCGGTATCCGTAAGGACGGCGGGATCATTCTGCTGGCGGTGGACGGCCGCATCCCGGAGTATTCCAACGGCGCGTCGCTGGTGGACCTCGCCAAAATAATGCTCGGCCTCGGGGCGGACCGGGCGCTGAATCTGGACGGCGGCGGCTCCACCATCGTCTACACAAAGGGCAGTGAGGGCTTTGCGCTGCACAACTGCCCGGCGGACCTGTTCCGCCCCCGCGCCATGCTGATCCGCAAAGAGTTCAACGCCCTGCTGGTGACAAGCGGGCAGGAATGAAATGAAAGGGCAGCCGGAGAAATTCTTCGGCTGCCCTTGGTTATATGGGGATATTGGCAGTCAACGCTTTGCGTTGACAGGCGTCCGCTGACGCGGACGACGGAACTGCGTTGCAACGCTGCAAGGCAGCGTGCTACATTTATAACGCCGCCTGCGGCGGCGGACGGATCATTGATCCGCGCTATGACAGTGTGTTTACACCACTTATCACGAAACACTAATCACTATCCACTATTACGCTGCTGAGGCAGCGTGCTACTTCAGCGTCACGATGGTCACGCCGTTTTCGCCCTCGCCGTAGGTGCCGAGGCGATAGGATTTGACAAACTTGTTGCCCTTCAAGTGCTTCTGTACCGCGGCCCGCAGGGCGCCGGTGCCCTTGCCGTGGATCACCGTGAACTCGTTCAGGCCCCCCATCAGCATGCTGGAAATGAAGGAATCCAGCGTCAACAGCGCCTCGTCCACGGTCATGCCCCGCAGGTCGCAGCGGCTGTCGGCGGAGGCCGTCATGCGGCTCTCGGTGCCCGCGCTGCGGGTGATGGCGGGGGTGTTCTTTTGCGGCTGCTTTTTCTTCTCGATCAGCCGCAGGCGGGAGACGTTGACCCGCATCCGGGCCGTGCCCGCCTGGATCTCCACGTTGTCCTTCCGGTCCTTGGGGGTGAGCACCTGCGCCTCTTTACCGAGATCAATAAAGAACACCGTGTCCCCGGCGACAAGCTCCCGGGGCAGCACGTAATCGTCGTCCTCATACAGCGTGTCGGTGACGGGGTCGATGGCTCCGTCCAGCTCGGAGAGGGCCTTTTTCATGCTCTGCTTTGCCTTGCGGGCGGTCTCGCTGACGTCCTTGGAGGACCGCAGCTCCTTGCGCAGGGTATCCGCCTCCAGCAGCAGGGCGTTGGCCTCCCGCCGGGCCTTTTCCGTGATCTTCATGGCCTCGCCCCGGGCCTTTTCATATTCCTTCTGCCGCAGGGTCTCCGCTTCTTCCAGCTTCCGCTTGGCGTCCGCCAGCGTCGCTTCGTATTCTCTCCGCAGGTCCTCGCTGCGGCGCTGCTGGGCTTCCATATCCAGCCGGGACTGTTCCAGCGAGTCCATCACGTCCTCGAACCGGACGGATTCGGAGGAGACGAACTCCTTCGCCCGGGCAATCAGCTCCGGGTCCATGCCTAAACGCTCTGAAATGGCGAAGGCGTTGGACCGCCCCGGCACGCCGATCAGCAGCCGGTAGGTGGGCTTGAGTGTCGCCACGTTGAATTCGCAGCAGCCGTTTTCCACCCGGTCGGTCTGCAGGGCGTAGGCCTTCAGCTCCGCATAGTGGGTGGTGGCGGCGATCTTTGCCCCGTTGATGTGCAGCCGCTCCAGGATGGCGATGGCCAGCGCCGCGCCCTCCACCGGGTCGGTGCCCGCGCCCAGCTCGTCGATCAGCACCAGCGAGTGCTCGTCGCTCTCTTTCAGAATGTCCACGATGTTCACCATGTGGGAGGAGAAGGTGGACAGGGACTGTTCGATGCTCTGCTCGTCGCCGATGTCGGCGAAGACCTTTTCGTAGATGCAGACCTTGCTCTCGTCCGCGGCGGGGATCATCAGCCCGCAGGCCGCCATCAGGGTGAGCAGCCCCAGCGTTTTGATGGAGACGGTCTTGCCGCCGGTGTTGGGACCGGTGATGACCAGCGTATCAAAGTCGACGCCCAGGTCCACGTCCGTCGCCACCACCTTTTTCGGGTCCAGCAGCGGGTGGCGGGCGCGCTTCAGGTCGGTGACGCCCTCCGTGTTGAGGATGGGCACGCTGGCCTTCATCTGATAGGCAAGCTGCGCCTTGGCAAAGATCAGGTTCAGCTCCACGATGCTCTCAAAGTTGTGCTTGACGGTCTCGGCTACCTCCCCCGCCATGGCGGAAAGCTCGGTGAGGATGCGCTCGATCTCCTCTTTTTCCTTGCCCTGCAGCATGCGGATCTCGTTGTTGGCCTCCACCACCGCCATGGGCTCGATGAACACCGTGGCGCCGGAGCCGGAGGTATCGTGGACAAGGCCCGCCACCTCGCCCCGGAACTCGTTTTTCACGGGCACCACGAAGCGGCCGTTGCGCTGGGTGATGATGGCGTCCTGCAAGTATTTCTGATAGTGGGAGGAGCGGATCATGCCCTCCAGCTTGTCCCGGATGTTCTGGGACTGGTTGCGGATCTTCCGGCGGATATCCGCCAGCTCCCGGCTGGCGTGGTCGGCCATCTCCTCGTCGCTCATGATGGAGGTGGCGATGCGGTCCTCCAGCGGGCGGTTGGGGATCAGGGAGGAGAAGTACACGTCCAGGCAGCTGTCCGCGCCGGGCTGGTTGAAGCGCCAGTCGTACAGGGAACGGATCACCCGCAGCACCTCGCACACGTCCAGGAGCTCGCGCATGGTGAGCATGCCCCCCGCCGACGCGCGGAAGAGGGCGGAATTGACGTTTTTGACGGAGCCGAAGGAGGGACCGCCGTATTTGGACAGCAGCTGATAGGCGGCGTTTGTCTGGTTGATCAGCGTCTGCGCGCCGTAGAGGGTGGTCTCCGGCGTCAGCTCCAGCGCCAGCTCCCGGGCGTCCGGGACGGTGGTCAGCGCCGCCAGTTTTTCTAAGATTTTATCAAGCTCTAAGGCTTTATGGTGTCTTGTGAGCATAGGAAACGCCTCCTTTGAGGGAGAATAAAGCGACAGAAGATGAAAAAAGATAAGGCATGATTCAGGCAATAGGCAATAGGTAACGCGGCGCCTCAGTGCCGCTCGTGGCATAAACTACTATGAGGTAACAGTAAACAATCAGGGCAGCCATGGGGAGACGAAGGCTTTTCTGGTGATCAGGTTTCAAAAAAAGCAACTTCTGTGAAGAGCGGCACTGAGGCACCGCACTACCATAACTGCGTGAGGCCTGTCCTCGCCGTCCGGTGAATACCATTTTCGGCGCAAGTCCTGTTTTCTGTTGATTTTATTTTGATTGTCTGGTATAATAATAAAGAAAGGACGGTGAAATGGCATGTGCAGCAAGAACACGTTGCAGTTATTGCTGAATGAAACGGTCACGGGGCTGCGGGACATTTTCGGGGAAAAGCTTGACCGCGTGATCCTGTACGGCTCCTACGCCCGCGGCGACTATGACGAGGAATCGGACATCGACGTAATGGCGCTGGTGAAAATGGATCGGGAAGAGCTGACCGGATACCGCCGCCGGGTGAACGCCTTTTCCAATCAGCTGGATCTGAAGCATGACGTTTTGCTGTCAATAAAGCTGCAGGATTTGAGCACTTTTACACAATGGGAAGACGCTTTGCCGTATTTTAAGAACGTAAGGAAGGACGGGATACGGATCGATGGAGCAGCATGAAAATATCGCACTCGCCGGATACCGTCTGGAAAAAGCGAAAAACGATCTGAAAGACGCCCGGAAAAGCTTTGCGGAGGAGATGTACGAGACCGCCGCCAATCGTGCCTATTACGCCATCTTTCACGCCGCAAGGGCCGTTCTGATCCTGAACGGGCAGGATTACAAACGCCATTCAGGGGTGATCTCCTTTTTTCGAAAGGATTATATCAAGACCGGGATCCTTGACGAATCGCTGTCGGAGATCATCAAAAATGCCTTTGAACTGCGAACTGAAAGCGATTATTCCGATTTCTTTATCATCTCAAAAGAAGAGATCGAAAAGCAGATCGAAGACGCGGCGTTTTTTGTTGCGGAAATTGAAAAGTATCTGAAGGATAAAATCACAGAATAACAGGCAGGGGCTGAAAAGTCTCTGTTTTTTTGTCCTGTATGAGATGCGGTCCGCCTTTCGGCGAACCGCATTGCGACGAAAAGCTGATCACACTTCGCAGCCGCCCACGGGACGGATGGCGAGAACGTAGCAGGAGCCTTCCCCGAAGAGGGCTTCTGTTTTTTCTTTATATTCCGCCAGCAGGTCGTCGGGAACAAAGGCCTGAATGGTGCCGGCAAAACCGCCGCCGTGGACGCGCCAGGCGCCGCGGCCATCCAGAATATACTCGCTCAGGGCAAGGGCCAGCGCCACGGGCTGGCTCTGGGGCATGGAAGTGGCGAACACGTTCTGGTTATACATATAGCTGCTGCGGCCGGAGGCGATGGTCAGCGCCTTGAAGGCCTCGAAGTCGCCCTTGGCCAGCGCTTCGGCTTCCGCGTCCACCCGGCGGTTATCCGCATAGAAGTGCATGGCGCGCATCACCGGGCGCTCGCCCAGCTTCTCACGCAGGGCGGCAAGGTTGGCCATCACGTCGGCCTCTGCCGTCTCCCGCAGGCAGGACTTGCCGAAGAAGCCCGCCACGGCCTCCATCTCCTCACGGATGGCGGCGTATTCAAAGGTCAGGTCAGCGTGGTCGGCGCGGGTATCCACGATGCACAGGGAGTGGCCGCAGGAAGCAAAATCGAAATTCACCGGGTCGATGACGGGCTTGCCCGGATCGCCGAAGTCGATCTTCACGAAGCCGCCCACGGAGCAGGCCATCTGATCCATCAGGCCGCAGGGCTTGCCGAAGAAGACGTTTTCCGCGTACTGGGCGATCTGCGCGATCTCCACCGCGGAGACCTTGCCGTCGTTATATAAGTAGTTGAGCACGGTGCCCACCAGCACCTCGAAGGAGGCGGAGGAGGACATGCCGGAGCCCTTGAGGACGTTGTTGACGGTGACGGCGTCAAAGCCGCCCACGTTGTAGCCCAGCTCCTTGAAGCGGGCCGCCACGCCCCGCACCAGGGAGGCGGATTTCTCCTTTTCCTTCTCCTGAGGGGTCAGGTCGTTCAGGTCGATGACGTCGCCGGGATAGCCCTTGGAGAACACCCGGATGTAGTGGTCGTCCGTTTTGGCGGCGCAGGCCACCGCGTCCAGATTGATGGCCGCGGCCATGACTTTGCCGTGATTGTGGTCCGTGTGGTTGCCGCAGACCTCCGTGCGGCCGGGGGCGGAGAAAAAGCGCAGGTCCGCAGCGCCGGGGAATTTTTCGGCGAACAGGTCGGTCAGCTCCGCATAGCGGGCCTTCATGGCGTCAAGCGAGGCATCGCCGTAGAGTTTGGTCAGGCGGGCGTCCATACCGCCGCCGCAGATCATGTTTTTGGTTTCCGTGATGGTCATGGGGTACATCCTTCCTTTTTATACTGTATAGATTGCGGTGATTGTCATCAGTTTGCCGGGGGCAGGGGCTCTTCCGACGCTTCGGCTTTGGCCGCCTTTGCCGCCGCGTTGCGCCGGCTTCGCCGGCTCATGTGCAATGTGACGAGAATCACCGTGCGGGCAAAGAACAGGGCGCAGCCGGTGAATGCCAGCAGTACGATCAGCGGGATGATGAAGCTTGAGGAGAGGGGATCGTAGACGTTTTTGCCGATAAAGGAGTAGGAGATCAGCCGGGGCATGACGGCCGCCGTGGAGATCAGCATATACTGCCAGAAGGGGAATTCAAAGGTGCCGTACAGGTGGCTGACCGTGTTGAGGGGGCAGAAGGGCACCACCCGCAGCGCCAGCAGCACGATGGGGTTGCCCCGCCCGTTGGCCTCCACAATGGAGTGGATGGTGGGGTGCCGCCGCAGCACTTTGTTCCAGTAGCCCTCGCCCATTTCAATGCCGGTGTAGTAGCGGATGGCAAAGGTCAGCGCCATGCCCAGCGTGTTGATCAGGAACGATTCCACCGGTGAAAACACCATGGCGGAGATGATGAACACAATGGTAAAGGGGTAGATGGCGGAAAGGGCCCGCAGCAGGTACAGCAGAAAGATCACGATGATGATCAGCCATTTGGTCTGCAGGGCGGCCACCTTCTGCTCCAGCTGCTCCAGCGCCACCAGATACTGGGAATAATGGCTATAAACCGAATCAAACCGCAGCATGATGCCGATCACGGTAAACGCGGCCGCCGCGATGAAACAGGCAATTCCCGAAGCCTTGAACAGCTTCAATATAAAGATTTCTTTTTCCGATTTTTCGGGCAAAGCAATCTCTCCGTTTCGTGAAATAGAGGTCATATTTATTTAATTATATTATATTCATCGTATCCGGTCAACTATTATTTTTGAAAAACAGGGAGTTGGATGCGAGGCGTCAAAGATCGGGCGTAGGGGAGTGGTGCTGCCGGATTTCCGGTCAGCGGTATCTCTGAGCGATCGCGCCGCGCTTTTTTGAAGATAAACGAATCCTGTCTCTTTCTGACTTTGATTGTCGATTACGTTGACAACCACTATATCTTGTGGTATATTGACCTTAAAAATACAAGAAAATTGCAGAGTCCGTTTTAAGGGACTAAAAAATGACAATTTTCGAACATTTGTATTGACAAACCCGAAAAAATGGGTTACAATGATGGCACAGAACAAAACAAATGTTCGATTTTTAAGTAAAGCGATGGGCCACAGGCCCTTTCGGAAAGGCGGAGCAATATGAATACGACACTCGGTTTGATTATTTTCTGTGAAATCCTTCTCACCCTCGGCATCGTTTACGGCATGCTTCACGAGCAGGCGCTCATCCGGTTTGAAAGAGCCCTGGCAGCCCGTGTGCGCGCGTCCTTCAAGCGCAGAAGACTCCAAAAGGAAAAGCGCGACCGTCAGAAGTACAACGCCCGCGTGACCTATACGCCCGTCCGGCCCCGCGTGAAGGCGGTCGGGTCATCCCGGGAGGCGGCCTGACGCTTTGCTTCCCATGCCGGGCGCGGTCGCCCGCCGTTTTTGCCCCATTTCGGGAAACACCCCATTTCCCCGGGGAACTTCCTTATCCTCTATACCCAAGCGAAGAAGCCGCAGGTCCGCCTGCGGCTTCTTTGTGTGTCGGCGATAAATTGTGAGTTTGTCGAGATGTTGACCCATGCGGTAGCGCGGCACCTCAGTGCCGCTATAAGCACAAACAACTTTTATAAATAGTTGCCTTAACGCTCATTATGTAAGAGAAAACGGCAGATAATTCCAAAATCCGTTTCAAAAGTTACATTTGTCAAGAGCGGCACTGAGGTGCCGCGCTACCGGGTCGCCCCGACAAATCCCCGTTTTACGCGCTGCGTTTGCGGGCAAGGAATATCAGCCACACCGCGCCGGTGAGAACGGCGACGACGGAGACCGTCTGCCACAGGTCCAGAAAACCGAGCAGATCCGCCTCGGCGGCGACCTCATGGGCCCGGAGAAACTGAATGAAAAACCGCATGATCCCATAGAGGACCAGCCCCAGCGGATAGACCGCGCCGGAGGGCAATCTTTTTTTTGGCAGCCGCCCGACGGAAACGGCGTACAGCAGCGCGGCGATGCAGAAGGTGAGCGCCGCTTCCAGCAGCTGCACCGGAAAGGTCCGCGTCCCCGTGAACCAGTTGACCGCGCCGAAGTCACAGTCGATCCCGTAGCAGCAGCCGTAGGAAAAGCACCCCAGCTTGGCCGTGCCCAGCAGCAGGTAGACCCCTGCCGCGCAGGTATCCAGCACCGCGTCGAAGTCGGCCTTCATCAGCCGGACGGGGATCAGGATCAGCAGCGGCACCAGCAGCAGGCCGCCGTAGAGGCTGAAATTGGAAGGGGAGAAGGGCTCGTCCCCCGCCACGGCCCGCAGCACCGCGTTATAGACCTGCGCCATCAGCACCGCGCCGATCACCCCGGAGAGAAATCCGGTCATGGTGAAGGCGGCGGCGTCCCTTTGCGGGAGCCCGCGCTTTTTGCCCACGCGCATGCTGCACAGCACCGCCAGCGCCAGCCCCAGGACGAAGGAGGCGTAGTAGAAGCCCTTTTCCATTATTTCGTCACGTTCAGACCCCACAGATAGTCGGATTCGATGAAATCCACCCCCATGGCCAGCGCCCAGGACACCATCTTGTCGTCGTCGGCAGTCCACACGGCGGCCCGCAGGCCCTTGCGCTGGAAGGCGTGGATCACCGCCGGAAAGATATCCGGCACCTTCATGTCGCAGTCAAAGCCCCGCTCCAGCGCTTCCTTCGTCTCCGCGTTGTAGCCGCCGCCGCAGTACATCAGCGGCAGGTCCGGGTATTTCTCCCGCAGGGCGATCAGGTTGCTCATCTCCATGCTCTGGATGGAACACATGTCCCAGGTATAGAGCTCCTCCACGATATCCACGATCTCCTGCAGCTTGTCCTCGGGGTATTCGCCCTTCAGCTCAATGAAGGCGAACAGGTCGTAGTCCCGCATGATCTCGATATACCGGCGGAAGGTGCAGGGGTAGAGCACCGTGTCGGTGAAGTCGTTTTTCAGCGGCTTGGCCGTCAGCTCTTCATAGGTATAGTCGTTGACGTTCATGGAGGTGCCGTCCTCATAGAAATATTCGCTGCCGTGGACCAGCATCAGCACGCCGTCCTTTGAGATGTTCACGTCCGTCTCGCAGCCGTCAAAGCCCACCTCCGCCGCCTTGATGAAGGCCTCTTCGGTGTTTTCCAGGTATTGCGAGCAGAACCCCCGGTGGGCGATAAAACGGGTCTTTTCCTCCTGCTTGGCGTAAAAGCCCAGATTGCCCAGCAGCAGGGTGAAAACGGATAACAGACTGACCAGCATGTGCCATGGATTCATGAAAATACACCTCGTTTCTGTTGATAGGCCCAGAGTCACAAAAAAACGCGCGCTTCTAAAGCAAGCAGGCCGCTTTTTCGTTTATCCCTTGGAGGGGATGGCCGCGGCGACGGTGCCCACGAAGGAGGACAGGGGCATGGTCTGCAGGGTGATCCGGCCGGGGCCGGTGACCACGGTATTGAACAGGCCCTCGCCGCCGAAGAGCACGTTCTTCGCGCCCTTCACGGTCTGCACGTCGATGGAGACGGTCTCGTCCGCCAGCGCCAGGTTGCCGGTATCCACGATCATGCTCTGGCCGGGGGCCAGGTCGTATTCCACGGCGGAGCCGTCGATCTCCACGAACGCGATGCCGCTGCCACTGAGCTTCTGCATGATGAAGCCCTCGCCGCCGAAAAGGCCCGCGCCCACCCGCTTGTGGAAGTGGACGGACAGCTCCACCCCGGCGGTAGAAGCCAGGAAGGCGGATTTCTGCGCGACGATGCTCTTGCCGGGACCGATCTCAATAGCCCGGATGTTGCCGGGGAAGCTGGAGGCGAAGGCGATCAGGCCGGGGCCGCCCTGGGCGGTGTAGCGGTTCTGGAAGATGGCCTCGCCGGAGAACATTCTCCCGAGGGCCTTGCCGATGCCGCCGGCGTTGGTTTCCATCTTCATGTTGGGGGACATCCACACCATGGAGCCCCGTTCTGTGATCATGGTTTCGCCTGCGTCCAGTTCGCAAATGACGACGGGCATGGGATCGCCCTGAATTTTGTATCTCATGTTGATTCTCCCTTCAGATTTTGTATTACCTTTATTATACACGCCCTTTCTGAAGCTTACAACCGTTTTTTTTCGGTTTTCGCAGGGAAAAAGTCGGAGAGGGGCGCGCCCGCGCAAGGTTTGACTTGATTCCTGCGGCCGGGTATGCTATGATGCAAACAGAACCACAATTTCGCGATTGCCGCGAGAAAGACAGGTGACAAGATCATGCAGTTTTATTATGAACCGATCCATCAGTATCTGATCCGCCGCCGCCAAAAGACCCACAACCCCGGTCCCTACCTGGGGCAGGCCTATACCGTGCCGCGTGAGGGGGAGCCCGGCGTGCGGGTGCGGCTCTACCGACCCGCCGATGACGACGGAAGCCTGCTGCCGATCCTCTTTAACGTGCACGGCGGCGGGTGGATCTTCGGCGACGCGGAGGGCGTGGACCTGCAGTCCCAGTACCTTGCCAACCACCTGCGCTGCTTTGTGGTCAACGTGGATTACCGCCTGCTGGATGAAAAGCCCTTCCCCTATCCCCAGCGGGAGGTGGCGGACGCGGCGGCTTATTTCATCGCCCGCGCGTCGGAATTCCATGCGGACCCGGATCGGACGGCGGTGATGGGCTATTCCGCCGGCGGCCACATCGCGGCCGGGGCGGCCATGCTGCTGCGGGACCGGGGCGTGAAGCTGACGGCGCAGGTGCTGGGTTATCCCTTCCTGAATTTCATCGGCTTCAACTGCGCCGAGTACACCGGCTTCAAGGGCGCCTTCGGGGCCTTCTTCAACCGCTTTGCTCAGGACGTGCTGTTTGAGACGATGCCAAAGGAGACGGCGCTCCTCTCCCCGGCCAACGCCGCGCCGGAACTGCTGCGGGGCCTCGCCCCGGCGGTCATCCTCTCCTGCGGGAACGGCGACCCCCTGCTGCCCCAGGCGGAGGCCTACGCCGCCAAGCTGCAGGAGGCGGGCGTGCCCACCGTCTACCGGAAGGTCAAAGAGGCCATTCACGGTTTTCTGGAGCACAACTTCAAAGACGACCCCGCCGTATTCGAAAACGAAGACGAACAGGACCGCCTGATGCGGGAGGCGGTGGATTTCATCGCCGGGCAGCACATCTTCGGCGAGTGAGAAAAAACGGTCAGAATCAAACAAGATGGCAACGCAAAACGGATCCCAGTTCACTCCCTGGATCCGTTTTTTGTCAATATTGTAAAAGACAGATTGTATATGATAATCTCTGCAGCGCGGCGCCTCAGTGCCGCTGAAAGGGAGAAGTTACATCACGTAGCACTGCGTATCACGCCGTCTGGCGGTCGAATAAGAATAAGCGCTCAACAGGAACAATATCGTTGAAATGATACGGTTTTATTACACTGGTTTTTTAGACAAGGTTCTGAGACGGCGCAATGCGCCGTGTTACGATAGTTGTTTGCGCTATGCGCGGCACTGAGTGCCGCGCTGCCTTCGTTCAAAAAAAGGCGGCCGGTTGATCCCGCCGACCGCCCCATTTTTCTAAAAAATGAGAATTACCACCGGTTCTCCACATACTCGCAGAAGGCGTACATATCCTTGATCTCCAGCACCGTGCCGTCGTCAAGGGTGACCTTGCCGCTCCACAGGCCGTGGACCTGATGGCTATGCATGCGCATGACCAGCACGTTCAGGTCGGAATGGTGGTCGTAGAAGGGCTTCATGGTCAGCTCAAAGCGGCCGTCCTCGGATTTGAAGACCCAGTCCTTCATATAACCGTCTGGCTTGGGGAAGGTCTCTACGTCCACCGCGCCGAACTTGTGGGCCTTGCCGTCGTAGAAGACGCAGGTCTCGGTGGCGTTGGACTCATCGCCGATGCCCCAGGTGATCTCAAACCCGAAGAGGTGTTTTTCGCCCTTTTCATCGGTGAGGTATGCGGAACCGTTGCCCCAGTACCACACGAGGGAATAGGGGGTGCAGACGCGGCCCCAGTCCAGCACGCAGAAGGTGTCGTCCTTGCTGAAATTGTAAACGCCGTCTTTTGTTTTGAAGGCGCCTTCGCAGGGCATGCAGTTCTGCTTGGTGGTCATGAAATAGCGGTCCGGGAAGCCCTTGAAGGGCAGCACCGTGGTAATGTTCTCAAGGCCCGGCAGAATATCCATTTGGAACTGACATTCCACCTCGCCCATTTTGAAGGAGATGGTGCGGGAGGTCTCTTTTGTGTCGAATTCAAAGGAGGCCTTGCCGATGGTCATCTGCACGTGGTTGGGTACGTCGCCCTTGGGGGGCAGCACGTATTTATCCTTGCCGCCGAGGAAGGGCGACATGGCGGTGCAGAGCGTTTTGCCGGCGGTCAGGTCCACCAGCACCGCGGAGACGTAGCCGCCGAGGGAGATGTTGGCGAAGCTGATCTGCGCCATGTATTTGCCGTTGGAAAGCTGATAGAAGTCCCACTCCTTGCGGCGCATGGGATGGGCTACCTTGTAGCGGTCATAGTTGAACACGTTGTGCCGCGCCCACCCGGGGGACATCAGCGTGCCGTCCGGCCCGAGCAACGGAGTCTCCTTTACGTACTCTTTTTGGGCGCTCTTCCACGCGCCGTCCATCCAACTGCTGTAAGTTTTTTCCATGAGATATTCCCCTTTCTTTTAATGAAAAATGGATTTGTCGGTGCGGCGCTTTGCGTCGCAGGTGTGAGGTGATAGGTGTGAGGTGTGAGAAAAAGCCGGTTTCCGATAAGGGAAAAACGTCAATTTGAAAGATCTCAAACCTCAAACCTCACACCTCAAACCTGTCGCGCCATGAGCGCGACAACCCCCAATTTACCGCTTGAAAAGATTTTTGAAGAAATCGATGATCTTTTGGAAAAACGCCCTGATGCGGTCGAGGAGCGTCTGCTTCGCGGCAGGGCCGGGGTCGGCGTTCAATGCGCCGCCCTCGCTGACCATGAAGCGGCTGTACCCGGACAGGGACGCCACCGTCTCCTGTCCCTCCGCCCGGACCAGCGTATCCACCAGCGCGTCGATGCCCCCGTTATGCTCGGAGTGGGGGAGATTCCGCACGAACCAGGTCTGTTCCGGGAACAGGCAGGTGGAGGCGTCGATGGACTTGTCGGGGGAGATATACGCTTCCTCCGCGTTTGCCAGCGCTTCGTCGGAAAGGGTCTCGCCGTAGTCGGCCGCCGTCGCGCCGAAGGAGGCGTATTTCAGGTCGATGGTGCCGTCGCTCTGGTTCTTGTAGTAGGGCGTCACCGGAATGGAGGACCAGCCGTAGCGGGCGATGACGAACACGTTGGCCGCGTCGTTGAGGGCCAGCAGTTTCTCCGTCTTGTGGGGGCGGATCTCCGCGTTGAAGGCCTCGATCTTCGCCTTCAGCCCGTCGTGGGAGCCGTCGGGCCACACGTCCTCAAAAATATATTTCATGGCTCCGTCGATGAACTCGTCCGGGATCATGGACCAGATGGTCAGCCACCCCGCGAACAGGGGCGCGACGCACTCCGGCACCGCCCGGGGGGAGAGGTCCTCCAGCAGCTTGTTGCCCCGGTCGCTGATCAGGTCCAGCAGGCCCGCCTTGCCGAGGATCTCAAAGATCCCGTTGAGCAGGGCCTTGGCGTCCACGGAGTTGAAGGCGTAGCGCATATACTTGACGATGGCGTCGCCGGACAGCTTCATTTCGCCGCTGAGCAGCCCGCCGTTGAAGCTTTCGCCGAAGATGGCGGTGGAGTTGAACACCACGTTTTTCACCTTGTCAAGGCCGTATTTCGTCAGGTAGGTGAGGGTGATAACGCCGCCGAGGCTGTGGCACTCGATAGAGACCTTGTCGCTGCCGGCGCTCTGCCGGATGTACTCCACAAAGTCGTTGAGCTGCGCGGCGATCTCCAGCGGGTCGATGCGCCAGTCGTAGTGGAAGATATACACGCCTCCCTTTTTGACCATCCCCTCCGGAGGATAGGAAAAGATCACGCCGGTGTTGCCCTTGGGGTTGCCGTTCGCGTCCAGCTCCACCGCGTCGAACATGGCGTTCACCAGCGGGATCACCGCGTCGCAGAGCTTATCCGCGTTGCGGTCGACGGCATACCGGGCCAGCGCGGGCACGGCGCCCTTCACCACGTTCAGGATGTCCTCCGTGGCAGGCGGCCAGGCCAGCCCCTTGTCCGGGTCAGTCGTATCGAGATACAGGTCGGTGGACATAAAGCCGGGCACGTAGACGATGGGAACGCTCTCCCCCGCCGCCATGGCAAGGCAGGGAACGAAGGCGCCGCACAGCAGCACGGCCGCGATAAGACAGGATAAAAGCTTACGGATTCGGTTTTTCATTTGTCAATCCCCCTTTTCTTTTACTAAGCATAGCATTTTTATTCGGTTTTGTCCATATATTTTGCAGAAATACCGCTGTTTTTTCAGCAAAATGTGATAAAGCGAAACATACAAAGGATCGAGCTGACTTTAGCGCATTTTCTCCGGTTTGCACATTGACAAGAAAAAAGCCTTTTGATAAAATATAGAATAGAGTTATTGTTTCAAAGAAAAGAGGAGATCGGATATGAGACCCTTGATGGAGTACATCCGGGATTTCGGACACCTGACGTTTGAGGAAAAGCCCTTCTGCGATATGGACAATATCGCCCTGTGCGAAGCGTTTTATATGGATATCGAACGGGCCGCCCCCAACCATTTTGAAGACGAGCCTATGCCCTTTGATGAGATGGCCCGGAAGATGTTTGAGCTGAACGGCAACAAAAACGTCCCCATGGGGCTGATCCTTGACAAGAGCGTCAGCGAAGTGGTAATGGCCATGGGCAAGACGAAGCGGTTTGCCGAGGTGAAGGTCACCGCCTGCCACGCCGTTTACAGCGTGGATCCGCCCATCCAGTTCGACGCGGGCACCTTCATCCTGCCGGACGGTACCAAGGTGATCACCTATCGCGGCACCGACGACACGCTGGTGGGCTGGTATGAGGACACCATGATCATGACCAACAAGAAGATGCCCTCCAACGACCTGGCGGCGGAATACCTCACCGAGGCGGACGAGAAACTCAAGGACGGCGGCTTCATCGTCACCGGCCATTCCAAGGGCGGCAATCTGGCGCTGTACGCGGCGCTGAACTGCTCCCAGTCCGCCCGGGACCGCATCGTGACCCTCTACAACAACGATGGCCCCGGCTTCGCCGATTACGACTATCTGGATTCCAAGGCCTATAAGGAGCTGCTGCCCCGCTACAAGCACTTTATGCCCAGCAACGGCTTCTTCGGCCTGATGCTGGCCTATGACAACGATTATGAGACCATCAAGAGCAGCCGTCTGCTGCCGCCGTTGGCCCACGACCTGACCAGCTGGAAGCACAAGGACGGCGAGCTGATGGTGACGGACGGCCTTTCCCCCATGGGCAAGATCAACGACCGGGCCTTCAACCCCATCTTCATGAACATCAACGAAGAGCAGGGCGAGGTCTTCGGCAAGGTGGCCTATACGGTGCTGCAGGGCACAGGGCAGAAGGGCCTGCTGGACGTGGCGAAAAACGCCCCCTCCGCCCTTTCCGGCGCGGCGCAGGCCTGGAACTCCTTCGACGACGAGACGAAGGAGAGCTTCAAGGATATTTTCAAGGGCTCCAAGGACGTGGTGATCCTCGCCATCCGTACCGTCCGCGAGGAGACCATGCCGGTCTTCTCCCAACGGGTCAACAACGTGGTGCGCATGTTCACCGATCTGCGTCAGAAGGAGTTTGCCAAAATTAAGGCCACGGCGTGACATATTTGTGTAGCGCGGCACCTCAGTGCCGCTGTTTGCTGAAGTTACATTGCGGCAACCTGAATCATCAGCGAAACCATTCTGTTTTTCAGAAAAACTGATTTTTCAGCTTATAATAGTTGTTTATGCCATGAGCGGCACTGAGGTGCCGCGCTACCGCCTACTGCCTATTGCCTAAAAAAATGCCTTATTTGTTTTCACACTTCAGAGAAAAACTGACCCCGGACGGCGAGCAGGTCTATTTTGCCGTCAGCCGTGACGTGTATCACTGGGAGCCGCTCAACGGCGGCGCCCCGATCCTCACCTGCGACAAGGGCGCGGGGGGCTGCCGGGATATCGAGCTGGTGAAGCTGCGGGAGGGCGGTTACGTGGTGCTTGCCACAGACCTGTGTATCGTCCGCCGCATGGACGAACACCACAACGTGGATTGGAAGGACTGCAACCACAACGGCAGCAAGTACCTTTCCCTGTGGCGCAGCGACGATCTTGTCCGCTGGGGCGAACAGGAGTTGGTCTTCTTCGGCCGGGAGGACTTCGGCTGCCTCTGGGCGCCGGAGGTCTTCTACGACGACGTGCGGGAGGAATACCTGATCCACTGGGGCTCCACCGTGGCTGAGGACGGCTTCAACCATATGTCCATCTACTGCTGCGCCACGAAGGACTTCCGGACCTTTTCGGAACCGAAGCTGTTCTTCACCAAGGAGAACGAGATCCTCGATTCCCATATCACGAAAATCGGCGACACCTATCACCTGTTCTACAAGAATTCCAACGACCCGCCTATGAACATGCACGCCACGTCAAAGGACCTCTACGGCCCCTATGCCCACGACGAGGCCTTTGAGGAATACATGGCGTCGCTGGGCAACGCAGGGGCCTACGAGGCGGCCACCACCATGACCCTGCCCGACGGCAAATGGTGTCTGCTGCTGGATTTCTTCGGCTGCGAGAAAGAGAAAATGGGGTACGTTCCCTTTCTCTCTCCCCGACCGGGCGACGCGGCCTTTCGCATGGACAAGGCGGCCTTTTCTTTCCCCTACGGCTTCAAGCACGGCGGCGTGACGGAGCTCACGGAGGAGGAATACGACCGCGTCACAGGGTATTACGGTTCCTGAACCTGACAATAACCATACCAAACAAAGGAGAAATGAAATGAGTACGAAAAAGCTGATTGCCGTATTGCTCGGCTGTGTTCTGCTGCTGGGGATGATCCCGGTGTTTTCCCTGTCCGACGACGGCGTGACCCGCGTGTTGGCCTGTTCCGACTTTCAGAACCCCGACGGCAACGCGGCCGGTGAAAAGGTGGTCTCCGCCGTGGTGGACGCCATCAAGGCGGACGGCGTTGACAGCGTTGACGCGCTGGTGGCCTGCGGCGACTATGACTATGACCTGACCATGCTGCCCTCCAATACGGCGGCCGGCATCAACGCCCTGCGGGAGGGGACGAAAGCCATCGTGCCGGACGAGGCGCAAAAGGTTTTCAGCCAGGGCAACCATGATTCCCTGGTCGGCACCGCCGGCATGGCGAAGAGCGGCGACAACGACCCGGAGAACGGCAAATACGGCGTGTTCGTCATCAACGAGGACGACTTTGCGTGGATGGGCGGTACCCGCGAGATCGTGAAGGGCACCTCCGAAAACCTGAAAGCCTATCTGAATGAGAAGCTGGAGCAGAATTACTCCGCCCCCATCTTCGTGCTGTCCCACCTGCCGCTGCACTATACGCTGCGCAGCCGCAACACCGGCGACGGCCGCTGGGGCGAATACCTCATCAACGTGCTGAACGAGGCGGGCGAAAAGGGTCTGAACATCATCTTCCTCTTCGGCCACAACCACTCCAACAGCTGGGACGACTATCTGGGCGGCGGCTCCATCTGCCTTGAAAAGGGCGATGAGATCAACGTCTGCAAGCCGGGCAACTCGCTGGCGTGGAATACCCATACGCTGAACTTCACCTATATCAACGCCGGTTATACGGGCTATTACCGTGATAACGGCAACGGCGCGGACGTGGCCCTCACCATGACCATGTTTGAGATCACCGATACCGAGGTGACGGTCTACCGCTACGACGAGCAGGGCCGCCATAACGTGGGCTCCGCCGGCGTGGAGGATACCTACCACGGCGACGTGGACTGGAGCCCCTTCACCACCGTGAAGGAGAGCCCCACGGTGATCCCGCTGATGAACGTGAAGGACGGCCGACCCATGGACAGCATGCTGGATGCCCTGACGAGATTCATCATGCGGATCTATGAATACCTCAAAAAACTGGTGGCGGTCTTCTGCTGACCCGTCGGCAGAACGTACGTTCCCTGAGCAAAGACAAATCCCCGGCCGGAAAACGGCGCGGGGATTTTTGATAATGGTGATGTTTCAGGCGGCGCGTGCGAAAGTGCCGCAGCCCGGCCGGGGCGCTGTTACAGCTTTTTCATCCACCGGATGGCCATCCCGATCCAGCTCTGCACCTCGTCGCATTCGTGGTGCCAATTGCCGTAGACGGTTTCGTTTGCCAGCGACAGGCCGTGGGGGCCGTGGGGGTAAATATGCAGCTCGAAGGGGATATCCTTCTCCCGCAGGGCGGCGGCCATCAGCAGGGAATTCTGCACCGGCACGCAGCCGTCGTCAAAGGTGTGCCATAAAAAGGCGGGGGGCGTGTCCGCCGTCACCTGCTTTTCGCAGGAGAGCAGCGCCAGCATGGCGGGGTCGTCTTTTTTGTCGCCCAGCAGGTTATCAAAGCTGCCCCGGTGGGCCATGGCCCCGGCGGAGATCACCGGATAGCCGAGGATCATCCCGTTGGGTCTGTTTTCCTGCTTTTCATAGCCGTAATAGCCTTTGATCACGTCCCGGTTCCACAGGGTGCCGTAGCTGGCGGCCAGATGTCCGCCGGCGGAAAAGCCCATCACGGCGATCCGGTCCGCGTCCACGTGCCATTCCTCCGCGTGTTCCCGCAGCAGGGCGACGGCTTGGGCCACCTGCAGCAGCGCCGCCGGAAAGCGTGTGGGCGCGATGCTGTAAGAGACGATAGCCGCGTTGCAGTCCGCGGCAAGGAAGGGGAAGGCCAGCGGCTCCGCCTCCCGGTCGGAGCGGAAGCCGTAGCCGCCGCCGGGCAGGATCACCACCGTGGGGCGGCGGCGGTTCAGGTCGATCTCCGGGGAATTATCCGGCAGATACAGCGTCATTTCGGCCGTGTGGCCGTTTCCGTCCGTTCCGATTTTCGCATAGTCGACGGGCAGGGGGATTTTTTTGTAAATCATCAGCGGATACCTCCGTCGTTTTTTTTCATTGTACCATATTTTCAGCGGAAAGAAAGCCCCTTTTTCTGAAAAATATGCGGTTCGACGGAAAATGCGGGCGGAGGATGATGGGAGTTTGTCGAGCGTCAGCCAGACAAATCCGAATTTCTATCAAAAAGCCCGCCCCGGACGATCTTATCCGGGGCGGGCTTCTGTCGGGCGGCATGGCCGCCTGCATTTCGCTTTTATTTGCCGAATTTTGCCATCAGATTCTCAAAGAAGACCTTGATGGCGGTGATGATTTTGGAAAGCGTCGATTGTACCGCGTCAAACATATCGGTTCACCTCTGTTTCTTTTCTGTATTTTGTCTTCAGGGACCGCCGCTTAAAGCAGGCCGGTCTCGTCGATCTTTTTGGTGAAGAACCGGACGGGCTTGCGGAAGACCCGCCGCACCAGCAGGCCGAGGACCAGCGCTACAAGAACGTAGGCGCAGAGCTTCAGCAGGTCGATCCAGTAATCCGCGCCCCAGGTGTCGCACACGCATTCCCGCATGGCGTCGATCACAAAGGTGAAGGGCAGATAGGGGTTCACGGCCCGGAAGAAGGCGGGGGTCACGTCGATGGGGAAGGTGCCGCCGGAACCGCCCAGCTGCACCACCAGCAGGATCACCACGATGGCCTTGCCGATATCGCCGAAGGCCGCTACGATGGAATAGATGAAGAAGGAATACACCAGCGAGGCCAGCAGCCCTGCCAGCAGGAACAGCAGCGGATGGCGGCACTGGATCTTCAGGAACAGCAGGTCGCCCAGGCAGACGATGAGCCCCTGCACCAGCGCGAAGGCCGCGAAGGTCAGCGCTCTGCCGAAATACTCCTGGGTGAGGGTCACGCTGCCGATCTCTTTTTTCTTCTTCACGTCGGTCTTGAAAATGGCGATCAGGATGATGCCGCCCACCCATATGGCCAGGGTGGTATAGAAGGGGGCCATGGCGGAGCCGTAGTTCTCAATGCCGTAGACGGTGTCCGTATCCACGTTGACGGGGCTGGCCAGGAAGGAGCCCAGCTCGTCGCCGTTACTGACCATCAGGTTATAGAAGATGTTGACGGATTCGCTGTCCGTCATGCCGCCCATCAGGCCCGCGAACCGGTCCAGCCGCGTGATGAAGCCGCCCAGCAGCGTCGACAGGTTTTTGAGAATATCCGTGCCGTTGTCCGCGGACCGGTTGACCGCAGCCGCCAGCTCGCTGAGCTCACCGCTGCCGTTGACGGCGGAGAGAATACCGGAGAGGTCTTCAAGGACGCTGAGCAGCGAGTCCACCGCCGCGTCCAGCGCGGGCTTGACCTTGCCGTTGTAATCGGTGCTGATGGACGCAAGGGTCCCGGAAATGGAGGACAGCTTTCCGCTGATCCCGTGGGAGGCGAGGTTGGCCGCTCCGCCGTTTATGGCGGAGGAGATATCGCCGTCCGCGTCGGTAAGGTCGGCCTGTACCGAGCGGATCCGGCCGATCAGGTCGTCCAGCCCGCCGACGCTGCCCGGCAGCGCGTCCTGCACGGCTTCCAGCGAGGTCAGCAGCACGGACAGGTTCTGCGCGTTGGTTTTGACGGTGGAGGAGGCGCTTTTCAGGTGGGAGGCGGCCGCCGTGCTCAGCAGGTTGCCGATGCCCCCCAGTTTTTCCGCCGCGTCCGCCAGCTGTGAGGAGGAGGCGGAGAGGATGGAATCCACCGAGGCGGTCATGCTGTTGACCGAGACCCGTGTGACCTTGACGGCGTCTTCGGTGTTGGTCACGGTGGCGTTCAGGTCGGTGAACAGCTTTTGCACGTCCTCGTCCGGCACCGCGTCCGCAACGCTTTTCACCAGCGCCATGACGGATTGCAGGCTGTCGATGGTCTCCTTCAGCCCTTCCAGGCTGTTT
This sequence comes from Oscillospiraceae bacterium, assembly GCA_902788995.1. Classification (GTDB taxonomy): domain Bacteria; phylum Bacillota; class Clostridia; order Oscillospirales; family Acutalibacteraceae; genus RUG806. The sequence continues at coordinate 25,633 of CADAMO010000003.1, read as the reverse complement.
TTGGCCAGCTCGATATCCCCCACAAGGGATTCCGCGGTGGCGGGGTCGGCCCCCTGGGCGGGCATGACCGCGCCCATGACCTTGCTGACCACGTCCGCGATGGTTTCGATAAATGTCTCGTTCACTTCGCCCTGCACGGTCTGCACCACCTTGTCGGTGATCTTCGTGGCAATGGCGTTTTTCTTTTCGTTGGCGTAATAGGTGATCTGCGGCGGCTCAAAATGGTCGGTGACGATGCTGGCCAGCGATTCGCTGAAATTCTCCGGGATCTCGATGGCGGCGTAGTAGTCGCCCGCCTTCACGCCCCGGATGCCATCCTCTTTGGAGAGGAACTGCCAGTCGATCACGTCGTTGGCCTTCAGGTTTTCTTCGATCTGGTCGCCGATGTTGATGTCGATATCCCGGAAGGAGATGCCCTTGTCCTCGATCATCACCGCGATCTTCATGTTGCCGGTGCTCTGTTTGCCGTAGGGGTCCCAGTTGGCGTAGATGTTGACCCACGCGTAGAGGGAGGGCAGCACCAGCACGCCCGCCGCCAGAATGATCGCCATGGAATTGGTGGCGATCTTCCGCAGATCCCGTTTGAATATCAGCCATATATTGTTCATGTTTCGTCGTCCTCCTGTTCTTCGCCCTCATCTTCGTCGTCTTCTTTGAAGATGTCGTATTCGCCGTATTCCAGCGCCTCGTCGTCCTCCAGATAGGGGATCACCTTGTCCTCCAGCAGATAACGGGCGTAATCCGCCGCCAGAAAGACAAAGACGATCAGGAAGAGCAGGACGATCCACAGCGTCAGCGGCCCCATGGGCAGCCCCGTGTGGCGTCCGACGGCCGCGCCGATCAGCGTCAGGGCGATAAATAACGCGGCGGTAATCAGCTTCGCCGCGCGGTAGATCTTTTTTCCTTTTTCATAATTCTTCAGCAGCTTTCCGCGGAGGAACAGATATTTTGCCGCATACCGCTGCGTCTCCGCCCCGCTTTGGGCGGGATTGGTCTGATTCATGATGGATCCTTTCTTTTGTATTGTAAATCGGGAGTTTGTCGATATCTCCGGTAGCGCGGCACCTCAGTGCCGCTATTGGCATAAACAACATTTCAGGCGTTTTTTTAGCCCGATAATGATTGCTTTTTTTAGAAAAACATTTAATAATCCCAAAACCCGTTTTAAAAGTTACATTAGCTGATAGCGGCACTGAGGTGCCGCGCTACCGATATTACCCCGACAAATCCCTCTTTCACTTCTTCTCTTCCAGCTGATGGACCCCCGCGATGAGGAAATCCACGCCGAAGTTGAAGCTTTCCCGGGCGCTGCCGTCCCGGGGGAAGGCCCCGTAGTGGGCCAGCAGGGCAAAGCCTTCTATGTAGCTGCGGAAGATCCGCAGAATGTGGACCGCGTCCTGTTCCGCAATGTCTCTGGCGCGGCAGAGCCGGAAAAGAATGTCCGTCAGGCGGTCCGGCGCGCCGTCGGGCTTTTTGCTGTCCCGGTTGTAATAGGCCATGGCCTCGAAAATGCCGGGGTTTTCTTCCGCGTAGTCGTAGAAGACCTCGCAGGCACGGCGGATGGCATCGTCGCCGGAAATGCCGATCAGCGCCTCCGCGATGCGCTCGCCCACCTGCTCCCAGCCGTAGACCATCAGGTCGAACCGCAAGTGGTCAAGGCTCTGCACGTGGTTGTACAGCGACGGGGGCTGAATGTTCAGCTTCTGCGCCAGCTGCTTCAGATTCAGTTTTTTGATGCTGCTCTCGTTGGCCAGCGCTCCCGCGGTCTCCAGAATTTTGCGCTTGTCAAGATTTGCTCTCGACATAGGTCCCACGCCCCAAAAACAATTTCAATTCATATAATAACTAATCAAATTAGTTTTGTCAATGGGTAATTTCGTTATTTTTGTGTTTTTTGAAAAAAACAGCGACGTCTGCGGGTTCCGTCGGCGGTCAACGCCATTCGGATTGCGCCGCAGACGGAGTATCCCATCCGCAACAATACGTTGGGAAACAAAAAAGCCCCCTGAACGCGTTCGTTCAAGGGGGGCTGACAGATAGGGTTTATGATGCGCCGGATCACATGCGGAGAAGGCTTTTCGATCAGTACCGTTCCGGTTGGGGCGGGTTCTTCCTGCTTTTGATCCGGTGCAGCAGGGTGGCGGCGGGCAGACCCACCGATACCGCGGCGGGCAGCGTTTTGGCCAGCGGGATGGCGGCGAGGCACACCAGCGCCATCACGATCTCTCCGGCGCGGCTGGTGAAGGCGGCGTCGGGATAGAGGGGCTCCGGGGCCTGCGTGTAGTCAAAGCGCGCGTCGTTATCCGGCGTAAACCGGTTGCACAGCAGCGGCTCGATGATCTGCGTCAGGGTGTAGCCCTTCAGCTTTTTACGGTAGAGGTCGTAGAAGGGCTGCGCGCCCACCACGCTGTCGCCCACGGCGGCCAGGCCCATGAAGAATTTGTATTCCGGCGTGTCGGGGGTGTAGGGGCCGTCTCCCCCCAGCATGTTGAAGACCAGGTTCATAATCAGGTCAAAGATCTTTTTCTCCCGGATGGCCCCGCATTCCTCCGGCGTCAGTCCGGCGGCGCGCTTCACCAGCGGCAGCAGATGGCCCGCCCTCATGCCGGTGATGATACGGTTGGCCGGGAAGGGCAGCTTTTTCATTTTTGCCGCGTATTCCTCATACATGGCGCGGCGGTAGTAAGCGGTCAGGTCCCTGTCCTCCTCGGGCAGCGCCGTCCCCTCCGGCACGGCGACCTCCACGCAGCGGCAGTCGATCACGGTGCTGCCGGGGGTCAGCTCCGCCACCCGGTAGCGGGGCGGATAGAACCGCACGGAGGGGGTGGTGATATCGCACAGCAGATTGCCCCTGCGGGACTGCATAAAGCCGATATCCGCAAAATGGGTGTGGCCGGAAAAGACCAGCTTTATGCCGATATCCGCCAGCATGTGCCCCACCTCGGCGCGGCGCATATCCCGGTCCCCCGCGCCGATCTTATAGGCGGGGGAGGGCGGCAGCAGCGGGTGATGGGTGCAGGCGATGAGCGTTTTGCCCTCCTGCTGCGCCCGCTTCACCAGCGAGCGGATCCACCGCAGACAGGCGGGGGAATAGGTGACGCTGACGTTGTGCATACACTCCTCATTGCGGAAGTTGTCGTTCAGCATCAGGCACCACAGGTTGTCGTCCAGCGCCACACAGTAGGAAAAGGCGGACTCGCAGACAGAGAAGGCGTCGTCCCGGCCGAACTCCCGGTACATATCCCACAGCTCCTCCGGGGTGCAGACCTCCTCCAGCACGGGGGCGCAGGCTTCCTCCGTCATGTCCCCGCTGGCATCCGCCGTCAGCTCCTTATATACGGCGTTTTCCCTGTCAAAAAAGGGCAGGTCCCAGGGGGACTCCTTGAAAACCGCCTGCGTGTCGCCGTACTTGCGCCGGTAGGCCTTGTGGTGATTGAAGTCGTGGGTGGCGGTGGTGACGTAGATCCGCTTGCCCGTCTGTTTCAGTTGGCGCAGAAAGACGATCAGGTCCTCATGGCTGGGCCGGTCGCCCCGGTCCACCAGGTCGCCTGTGATCAGGATCACGTCCGCGCCGTCGGTCTCGCAGGCCTGCTTCAGCGCCTGCTCGCTCACGTCCGGCTGCATGCGGATATTGTCAGGCGTACCCTCCAGCATCATCCGGCGGGAAATATAGTGGATATCGGACATGACGACAAATTTCATCGGCGGTCGCCCCTTTTTTTATGGTTTTTTCTTATCATATCATAACTGCGTGAAAAACGCAAGCGGCGGGATGGCGGCGGTCGTGCTTTCGCGGCTGCGCAGAACAAAGCTGTCAAAAAGAATAAAAAGTGTTGAATCAAGGGGCTTTACATTTTCACAGATTGCTGTTATAATGAAAAAGAGTAGGGTTCTAACATCCGGATGAGAAGGTATTTTTATGATAGGTTCGTATAAACTGAAGAAAATACTCATCGTGCTGCTGGCGCTGGTGGTGCTGGTGGAAAGCGTCGTGCTGATCGGCAAAAAGGGCGGTTCAGGCTCCTACGTGATCGACGTAACGCTGAATATGAGCTTCGACGGCATGGAGAAGACGATCAGCGGCAGCATCGGCACGGCGATCTCCGACGCCATCGCGGGCATCCGCGCGGGCGAGCTGAAAAAGGATAGCATCAAGAACATGGTCACGGGGCTGATCCATTCCGATTTCATCGTCAACACGGTGATGTCCATGTCCTATCCGCTGCTGTACCAGACGCTGACGGAGCTGGGCATGCTGGATTTCGCCACCTTTATGGACCTCTACGCCACCGGGCCCCTGCTGGCCACCAAGCTGGAGGGCAAGCCCTATACCTGCGTGGATAAGGACGGGACCCGAAAGCCCCTGACGGAAGTGCTGAACAACGTGGGCGACGACTGGACCTATATGGATACCAAGGTGAGCTATGAGGACGAGGACGGCGAGACCCGCGAGACCACCCTGTGGAATTCCATTCAGTGGGGCGTGAAGGACGAGGATTCCTTCTACACCGCCATGAACGACATGGGCGAGGGCCTGCGGGGCGTGCTGGAGGTGGCCATGCAGGGCAAAGAGCGCGTCATCAACGTGAACGTACTGGACGTGCTGCTGAAATTCGACAAGATCCCCTTCAATATGGACGCCGCCACCATCTACCACGCCTCCGGCCAGAGCGGCTATGAGCTGTGCCTGGTCCCGCTGTTCAACTCCCTCGGCCTTGAAGAGGGCGACTATCCGGCGGTATCGGAATTCAACGGCTACACCAACGTAGGCGATATGTGGAAGGCCATCTTCGGCCCGGTCGGGAAGCTGGCGGAAAAGATCGAGAACGCCCCCGTCAACATGCTGACCAATATGCTGGTCAACTTTGCCAATCTGGTGGAGACGGGCAAATTCAAGGAGTACATGGAGCACCTGCGGCTGGACGCGGAATATAACAAGCTGGCGGCGTTGGTCATGGGCTTCCACGACGGCCTGCTGTTCAACCTGGGCGACGCGCTGATCGAGATCATCGAGGAGACCGGCCTGAACCTTTCCGGCAACTTCAACGACCTGCTGGACAGCTTCGTCAAGGTGCTGACGAAAAAGGAGGGCGATATGCCCGATATGGACGTTTCCGGTCTGATGGCCTGCGCCACCGAAAAGACGCTGGGGAACGGCGCGACGGTCTATGAGGCCGACGCGGACAAGGTGATCGAGTTCATGGTCAACTACCTGATGGACGATCAGATCGTGGCGGCCATCGTGAACGCCACAAGCCTTGCCGGCACGCCGGAGGGCGAAGCCATTATTGCCGGTGTGGAAAAGAGCGAGGAAGGCCTGCAGCAGCTGGTGAACGCCCTGCTGCCCCTGCTGCTGAAAAAGCTTGACGCCGCGGCGTAACCTGACTGACGACGAATCAACGCAACGGATTTCCGGTCCCCCGGGGATCCGTTTTTCGTTTATCGCGGATTTTTTGTGGGATACCGTAATACAGATTGGCGGGATCCAGACAGAAGGACCATCCCGTAGAGGGCGGCGAACGTCTCGCAAAAATCCGTGGCGGATCATTTTTCTGTTGCGTTTTGTCCTCTCCGGTGGTAAGATGAAACTATACCGATTACTGCAAGGAGCGAAGAGAATAAATGACCATTACTGCCCATTCCGGCGCCTTCGGCACGCCGGATAATTCCATCGAATTCGTCAAAAAGGTGCTGGAGGAGAACTGCGAGATCTTCGAGATCGACGTCTCCTTCCGTCCCGACGGCACTCCCGTGATCATTCACGACGGTCACCCCAAGGCGAACGAAGGCATTCTGCTGCGGGACGTGCTGTCGCTGGTATCGCAGCACCCCTCGATCAAAATGAATCTCGATCTGAAATCCACGGCGAACCTGCCCGCGGTGGACGAGCTGCTGGATCGCTTCGGACTGACGGAACGCGCCTTTTTCACCGGCGTGACGGAAGGCTGGACGAAGACGGTGCAGGAAAACAGCCGCATCCCCTATTACCTGAACGGGGACGTGGCGCCGTGGAGCCGCAGCAGGGAATCCGCCATGGTTTCGCTGGCGGATAAGATCGTCCGGCTCGGCGCGGTGGGGTTCAACACTCATTACAGCAACTGCCGCCCCGCCATGATAAAGGTCTTGCATGAGAAGGGGCTGCCCGTCTCCGTCTGGACGGTCAACGATGAAAAGAACGCGGCGAAGTACGCCGCCCTCGGGGTGGATAATATCACCACCCGCCACCCGGATCTGTTCCGGAGATAAAGCCTCGTCCGCCCCGGCGGACGGAAAAGGGGATCGGTATGCAGTCCTTTACGCTCAAACGATACCGCGCCGGCGTGATCCTGATCTACGCGCTGGCGGCCGCCGCGCTGGTCGTCGCGGTATTTTACGATCTGAAAATCGATATCGCGGTCAACAATACCGACGACGGCCTCTCCAACTGGCTGGCCCGCACCGGTGAAGTGCCCGCGTGGGCGCTGCCCATGGCGGCGGGCGCGCTGCTGGCCAAATGTCTGGCAAACCCGTGGCTCAAACGGATATGCGCCCTGTTCTGCCTTGCCGGCGGCGGCCTGCTGGGGGATTACCTCAGCAAGCACCTGTTTCTGGACGACGCCTTCCGCCGTCCCTTTGGTGTGGTCTTCGGCGTGGGGACCGCGGTGATCCTGTTGCTGCTGGTGCGGCTGGCGACGGTGCCCGAACGGCTGCGCAAACCGCTGATCGCCCTGGCGCTGACAAGCCTTGCCGTCTGCGCCGCGGCAACGCTGCTGGTCACCGGCATGAAGGCTCTGTGGGGCCGTACCCGCTTCCGGGAGATGGAGGCGCCCTATGAGGCGTTCACCGCCTGGTATGTCGTCAACGGCGTCAACGGGCACAAGTCCTTCCCCAGCGGCCATACGGAGAGCGCCGCCATGTCCTACCTGCTGCTGTGCCTGCCCTGGTTCAGCGAAAAGGCGAAACGATACGCCTGGGCGTGTTTTGCCGTTCCCTTTGTCTTCACCTCCGCCGTGGCGGCCACCCGCCTCGTGATGGGGGCTCACTACCTCAGCGACGTGGCGGCGGGCGGCGTGATCGGCTTCACCTGCGTGCTGCTGGGGCTATGGATATATGAAAGGAAAATCGCATGTTCTACTATCTGATCCAACCGATCGTCAGTTATAATTTCTTCCTGATGGCCGCGGCGGCGGTCCCCGCCATCTTTCTGATGGTGCGGGTGTACCGCTCCGACCGGCTGGAGAAGGAAAGCCCGCGGCTCATGTGGCGGCTGGTCAAGGCGGGGGTGTTCTCCTCGCTGATCGCGCTGGTGGAGGAACGCGTTCTCAGCCGGGTGCTGGGATGGTTCGCGGAGGAAAACACCCTGCTTTACAACGTGATCCTCTATTTTGTCATCGTGGCCGTGGCGGAGGAAAGCTCCAAATACCTGCTGCTCAGACGCGAGACCTGGCGCTCGCCGGAGTTCAACAGCCAGTATGACGGCGTGGTCTACGCCGTGTTCGTCTCCCTCGGCTTCGCCCTGTGGGAAAATATCAGCTACGTGCTCAGCTACGGCTTTGCCACCGCCGTGGTGCGCGCCGTCACCGCCATTCCCGGCCACGCCTGCTTCGGCGTGTTCATGGGGGTGTTTTACGGCGCCGCCCGCAAATATGAAAATTTCGGGCAGCCCGCCGCGTCAAAAGCGCTGCGCTGCCTGTGCCTGCTGATCCCCGCGCTGCTGCACGGCGCCTATGACTTTATCGCCACCATGGAGCAGACCTCCGGCGGCTGGTACTTCTTTGCCTTCGTGGCCGTGCTGTTCGTCGTTTCTTACCTGCTGGTGGGCAAGACCTCCAAGCGGGATCAATATATCGCGTAAAAAAATGAAAAGGAGCTGGCCTTATGCGAAAAGACAATTCTGCCGACCGGTTCTGCCGGTTTGACAGGGAGGATATCGTCTACGTCAACGTGCTGGAGGAGCCCTTCCGGGTGTACGGCCTGACCCACGACGGCAAGCAGTTCATCCGTCTGCCGGAGGAAGTCGCCCGGAACACCAACGAGGGGGTGGCGCTCCTGTTCGCCAACACCGCCGGCGGCCGTGTGCGCTTTGTCACCGACAGCGAATACGTGGCCATCCATGCGGAGATGACCGGCATTGGAAAAATGGGGCATTTTGCGCCCAGCGGTTCCGCGGGCTTCGACCTCTATGCGGATAACGTCTTCACGGGGACCTTTGTGCCGCCCTACGATCAAAAGGAGGGCTACGACGGCATCCTGTCCTTTGACAGCCGGAAGACCCGCGCCGTCACGGTCAATTTCCCCCTGTATTCCAATGTGACCGCCCTCTACATCGGCCTGCGCAAGGACGCCTACCTGGCGGCCCCCGCCCCCTACCGCCGCAAGACGCCGGTGGTCTATTACGGTTCTTCCATCACCCAGGGCGGCTGCGCCTCCCGGCCCGGCCTTTCCTATCAGAGCATCGTCTCCCGGGCGTTGGATGCCGACTATCTCAACCTCGGCTTTTCCGGCTCCTGCAAGGCGGAGGACGCCATGATCCGCTATCTCTGCACGCTGGAGATGTCGGCCTTCGTGTACGACTACGACCACAACGCGCCGGACCCGGCCTATCTCGCCGCCACCCATGAAAAGCTCCTGCGCGCCCTGCGCGCCGCCCAGCCGGACCTGCCGGTGCTTCTGATGAGCCGCCCCAAGTTTACGCTGAACGAGGACGACCGACGCCGCCTGCGCGTTATTGAGACCACCTACGACCGGGCGAAGGAAGCGGGGGACGACAATATCCTGCTGCTGGACGGCCCCACGCTGATGGCGCTGGCCGGGGACGAGGGTACCGTGGACGGCTGCCACCCCAACGACCTGGGCTTTTTCTCCATGGCCTCGGCGGTGCGGATGGCGCTGGAAAAGCTGCTGCCCGATTGACAGAGATTGTGGTGATTGCCATTATTTCGATAATGTGTAAATATTTCTTGACTTTATGACGGCGCTTATGCTACAATAAATCAGGCATCATATTTGCCGGATTATTCAATAAGGAGGGGACACAATTATGAATGCAAGCGATTATGTAAAAGAGGCTGAGAACCAGTTGGATGATCTGAACGAAAAGCTTGACGTGAACCTCAGCGATATTCTGAAGGTTTATTTTAAGATGATCAGAAAGATCCTCAAGTTCTTCCTTGACTGATTGAAGTTGAATAAAAAGAGCGCTGCCTCCGTTCCGACGGAAGCAGCCCTTTTTTTTGCCCGCGCCTTGTTCGGCAAATCCCGTTTTTGCCGTGCTGCGGCGCCTTTTTTTACAGAAGGTTCTGTGTGACTGAAAGCCCGTTCTCCTCCGCGATGGCCATACACCCCCGGATGGCGTCGAAATCGGTCAGGTGCTCCGGCCGGTGCGCGTCCACGCCCACCACGGCGTCAACGCCCGCTTCCCCCGCCAGCTGCCAGAAGCGGCGGTTGGGGTAGATGCGCCGGTCGGAATACCCCAGCCGGTTGATCTCCAGCGGAATGCCGAGCGCTTTGATCTCCTTCAGAAACGCCCTTATCACCTTGTCGTAGTCCTTCGGCTTCCCGATGAAGTTGAATAGGTCCGGATGGGCCACGTAGAGGAAATCCCCGGTCCTGACCCCGTCCAGAATGTTTTGGTAATAGGCCTTCAGCATGGCGGGGTCCCGGTAGGGGCTCATGGCGTAAAAGCCGTCCTCCTCCCGCAGCAGAAAGTGCTGGCCGAGCAGCATATACTCGCAGGGGAACTGCCTCATGAACGCCATATATTTTTCATGGGTGGCGGGGTAGTATTCCGCTTCCACGCCGATGCGGATCTCAATGTCGTCCCGGTACTCCTTTTTCAGGTCGGTGAGGGTGGTGAAGTATTCCTCCGCCTGCGAAAGGGGCATCCGGAAGCCGGAATGGTGGTCCGTATCGAACACCATGGGGGTGTGGTCGGAAAAGCCCAGAACCTTGTACCCGGCGGCGATGGCGGTCTCGATGTATTCCCGGTCCGTTCCGCCCGCGTGGCCGCAGCGGAAGGTGTGGGTGTGATAGTTTTCGGTGTAATCCATTTTGTGCGGTCCTTTTTTCGTTTGGCCAATATTTTACACCCTTTTGCCGGGGTTTTCAAGCGGTTCTTATTGCATCATCCGCAGAAAAATGCTATAATACGAATCACCTATTTTCAGAGACGAAAGGATCATGTCCATGAAACGAGCAAGCGGCGTTTTGATGCACGTCTCCTCCCTGTGGGGAGATTTTTCGGAGGGGGCCTTCGGCAAGGCCGCGGAGGAGTGGATCGACTTCCTGCACGACGGCGGTTTTTCCGCGTGGCAGGTGCTGCCCTTCAACCTGCCGGACGAATGCAACTCCCCCTATAAATCCTACAGCGCGTTCAGCGGCAACCCCTTCTTCATCGACCTGACCCAGCTGGCCGAACAGGGGCTTCTGACGCGGGAGGAGCTGACGGAAGCGAAGCAGCGCACGCCCTACGCCTGTGAGTTCGACCGGCTGAACGAAGAGCGCATGGCGCTGCTGGCCAGGGCGGCGAAGCGCTTCAAAGAGACGGAAAAGCTGGAGGCCTTCATGAAGGCCCATCCCCAGACGGATAAATTCTGCGAGTATATGGCCCGCAAAACGCAAAACGGCCTGCGGGAATGGCTGGCGTGGACGGAGGACGGCCTCGACGGGGAGACCCTTGCCACCTGGCGCTTCACCCAGTACGAGTTCTTCCGCCAGTGGGCGAAGATCAAGCGGTACGCGGAGCAAAAGGGCGTCGCCGTTATCGGCGATATCCCCATCTACGTCTCGCTGGACAGCGCCGACGTGTGGGCCAACCCCTCCCAGTTTTTGCTGGACGAGGACCACAAGCCCTCCCACGTGGCGGGCGTGCCGCCGGACTATTTCGCCGCCGACGGCCAGCTGTGGGGCAACCCCCTCTACGACTGGACGGCCATGAAAAAGGACGGCTACGCCTGGTGGCGGGAGCGCATGGCCTTCGTGTGCGAGCTGTTCGACGGCGTGCGCATCGACCACTTCCGGGGCTTTGAATCCTACTACGCCATCCCGGCGACGGAAAAGACTGCCCGCAACGGCAAATGGGTGAAGGGCCCCGGCATGGACTTCATCAACGTCGTCAAAGAGGTCTGCGGCGATAAGCTGATCATCGCGGAGGATCTGGGCGACATCACGCCGGAGGTCCACAAGCTGGTAAAGGACAGCGGCTTCCCGGGGATGAAGGTGCTGCAGTTCGCCTTCCTCGGCGACCGCAATTCCCCCCATCTGCCCCACAACTACGACAACAACTGCGTGGCCTACACCGGCACCCACGACAACAACACCCTGCTTGGCTACGTGTGGGAGCTGGACGAAACCACCCGCAGGCGGCTGCTGGCCTACTGCGGCTATGAGGGCAGCAACTGGGACGCCTGCTACGATACCATTCTGCGGACCATGTTTGAAAGTCACGCGGGGCTGCTGGTGCTGCCCGTGCAGGACCTGCTGCTCTACGGCAGCGACACCCGTTTCAATAAGCCCGGCGTCGCCGAGGGCAACTGGAGCTTCCGCGTCACGAAGGAGCAGCTGTCGCAGGTGAACCTGGAGAAATTCCGCCGCTGGAACGACCTCTACGGCCGGTCGGCGGGGTAAACCGGCGCAGACAGAAAGTAAAAAGGAGCGACGGCATGGAATTATATATCGTCCGGCACGGCCAGTCCGAGAGCAACGCGGGGCTGGAGATCGACGACCCAGCCCTGACGCAGACCGGCCGTTTACAAGCGCGTCTGGCAGGGGAGGCCCTGAAAAACGTCCGTTTTGATAAGGTCTACGTCAGCCACCTGAAGCGGGCCGTGCAGACCGCCGCCGAGATCCTGTCGGCGCAGAACGCGGAAAACGTGCTGGAGGTGCTGCCGGAGCTGGCGGAGTGCAGCAGCCGCGACCACGTGGCGCGGGAGGAAACGCTGCGGTCCCTCTGGCCCCGCATGACTGTCGGCGGCCTTCAAACCCGCCCCTTTGAAAACGACGCGGCCAGAGCTGCCTGGTGTCTGGAAACCTGCGTCTACCGGAACGCCTATACGGGGGACCTGCCCGTCACGAAGCACACGGACGAGGGCGACCAGCGGGAGAACGGCCTCAACGTGCTGATCGTCTGTCACGGCATGTTCAACGCCCACCTGATCGGCCAGCTGGTCCACTTTCCCTTTGATAAAAACATGGTGGTGTCCCAGTACAACGCCTGCATCAACCGGTTCCAGCTCTACACGGTGAACGGCGTCCGCCGCATCCGCTTCCGCAGCTTCAACAACACCGCCCACCTGCCGGAGGAGCTGCTGACCTGATCCGCGCGGGTGATCGCCGATGAATGCGCCGGAACCGGCGCAGATAAAGCCCACTTTTTGGTTTTTGTGCGCCGGTGGAAATTAACGCTTGCCAATACGGTCGGAATATCGTATAATAAACACAACAACGACGCGAACAGGAGAAGGTATGGAAAAGAAATATTTCAGACGAGTGCTGGATCAATGCACCAAAGCGGAACTGATCTACTGGTGGACGCTGCGGCTGCTGATGGTCGGCGGCATGATCTTCACGGTGGTCCGCTATCTGCAGGGGGTCCCCTTTACGGAGGGCGGCTTCAACCCCAGTTACAAATTCAACATCGCGAACGGCCAGTATGAGCCTTCGGTCTATAATGCTTTGCAGATGGGTCTGAATCTGGTTGGCATGTTCGCTTTTGAGATCTGCCAGCTGTTCCCGAAAAAGACCTTCGTGCGCAATATGCCCGCCTATTTCCAGAATATCACCGCCCTCGGCTTTTTCCTGGCCTCCTTCGGCGGCGCGTTCCTGAATTTCTATTACGTCATCCCGGGTTTTGATAAGATCCTGCACCTCACCGGCTGTGTGGAAGCGGTGTTTATCTCTTACGAGATGGTGGCCGCCATGCAGCTGCGGGATAAGAAGACCTGCCCCGGCAATATCGCCGCGCTGGCGGCCTTCGGCATGGCCTTTATCTTTGCCGCCGGCTGGGAGCTGTTTGAGTTCTCCACCGACCAGTGGCTGGGCTTTGACGCGCAGCATTGGAGCTACAAAAACGCCCTTGTGGAAGCGGGCGTGGAGAGCATCGACCAGCTGTTCAATATGATCCCCCTGAAGCACTTCTCGCCGGAAGAGCAGCAGATGCGCTTTGCCGTGATGGATACCATGGGCGACGCGGTGCTCAACGCCCTGGGCGCCATTCCCATGTATCTGATCCTCCGCAAGCACCCCTACCGCCACATGGGCAAGAACGACGTCAACCGCCGCATTGAGGAAGAACTGGCGGCCGAAGCCGAAAAGGAGACGGCGACGGTCTGACGCTTTCCTAAAGATTGCGGAATTGTGATAGATGTTTTAATTTTTGTATGGCATGACAAAAAATCTGTTTTTTCTCTTGCCAATTGCATGGAATTGTGCTAACATGATATTGCAAAGAATTGCAATTTTTAATCAGAGGTGAAAAAAATGTCAGATAAGTTTTCTGCAACTGATATCCTGGATATCATCAGAGCGTTTTTCGCGGCGGTCCTGAACGTACTGAAAGCCCTCGGTATCAACTTCGGCGACAAGAATACGGATGCTACCGCTTCCGATGCAACGGCTGAGACCGAAAACGGCTGATCAGAGAAAAACTGCCTGATGTTTCTCATGTGCAGCTGAAAACCGGCGGCAGGACCGTCGGTTTTTTCCGTTTCGCCGGTACGGAAAAATGCGCTTGCTTTTTTTTCCGTTTTGTGATATGCTTTTTATTGAAAAAGAAATTCTAATAACGGAGGTGAAAAGAATGGATTTCAACGAGATCATGAACATCATCAAGACGTTCCTGGACGCGATCGTCAAGCTGGTTAAGTCTATGGGCCTTGACAAACTGTTCAAGAAGGAAGAAAAGCCCGCAGAGGAAGTCGAATCCACGACGGGTGCCTGACAGGTTTTCTTCTGGCAAACGACCGGCGAGTTTTCGCCGGTCTTTCCTTTTTTTGAAGAGTAAAAGAATTGCTGCAGGTTGTTTTTACTTCTGACGGACGCGGAAGATGCGGTTCCGTTTTTTTTGACTGCACTGACAAAAAAACCAAAAAATGTAAAGGCAAAGCGCTTGACATTTCCTTGAAAAAAAGATAAAATATTTAAGATAATGCTGTAAGTATATGAACGAAGGCAAATGATGGCAAATTTGCGGCGTTCTTTTACATAAATCGTGGTCATGGCATTATTACTATTGTTCGGTGCGGCGAATCCGCACATTGAAATAACGAGAAAAATACAGGAGGTGTATGCGATTGGAATTGATTCTTGCCATTATTCTGATTGTCGCCGCGGCAGTCATCGGCGTTATCGTCGGTTTTATTGTCGGCGGTCAGCATAGAAAAAAGGTAGCGGAAAAGAAGATCGGTTCCGCAGAGGACGAAGCGAAGCGGATCCTGAGCAACGCGCTCACCACGGCGGAGAACAAAAAGCGCGAGGCGATTCTGGAAGCCAAGGACGAGATCCACAAAGAGCGTACCGAGTACGAAAAGGAGATCAAGGACCGGCGCAGCGAGGTGCAGCGTCAGGAGCGCCGTCTGGTGCAGAAGGAAGAAAACCTCGACAAGAAGACCGATCAGCTGGAAAAAAAGGACGAGGCCCTCAACAAGAAGCTGAAGGAAGCCGAGAAAAAGGTGGAAGAGGCCGAGGCCCTCAAAAAGAGCCAGTTTGATATGCTGGAAAAGATCTCCGGCTTTACCAAAGAGCAGGCGAAGGAATACATCATCAAGAATCTTGAGGGCGACCTTGACCATGAAAAAGCCCTGAAGATCATGGAGTTTACCCAGCGGACCAAGGAGGAATCCGACGCGCTGGCGAAGGAGATCATTGCCACCGCCATTCAGCGCTGCGCGGCAGACCACGCGGCGGAAGCGACTGTATCGGTGGTCGACCTGCCCAACGACGAAATGAAGGGCCGCATCATCGGCCGCGAGGGCCGCAACATCCGTACCCTTGAAAACATCACCGGCGTCGATCTCATCATCGACGACACGCCCGAAGCCATCACGGTTTCCAGCTTTGACCCCGTCCGCCGCGAGGTGGCGAGGCTCACCATTGAAAAGCTCATTGCGGACGGCCGCATCCACCCCGCCCGTATCGAGGACATGTATGAAAAGTCCAAGAAAGAGGTGGATATCGCCATCAAGCAGGCGGGCGAGCGCGCTGCCATCGAGGCCGGCGTCAACGGCATCAACGGCGAGCTGATTAAGCTTTTGGGCCGCCTCAAATACCGCACCAGCTACGGTCAGAACGTGCTGAACCACTCGCTGGAGGTTTCTTACCTGGCGGGGCTCATGGCGTCGGAGATCGGCGCGGATGTGAAGACCGCCAAGCGCGCGGGCCTGCTGCATGATATCGGCAAGGCGCTGGACCACGAGATGGAGGGCACGCATATCTCCCTCGGTGTGGAATACGCCAGAAAGTATAAAGAAAAAGAAGAAGTCGTTCACGCCATCGAGGCCCACCACGGCGACGTGGAGGCCAAGACCATCGTGGCGGTGCTGGTGCAGGCGGCCGACGCCATTTCCGCCGCGCGCCCCGGCGCAAGACGCGAGAACATCCAGAACTACATCAAGCGTCTGGAACAGCTGGAAGAGATCTCCACCTCCTTCAAGGGCGTGGAAAAATCCTTCGCCATTCAGGCGGGCCGCGAGGTCAGAATCATCGTCAAGCCGGAGATCATCTCCGACGACAAGATGGTCATTCTGGCGCGGGATATCGCCAAAAAGATCGAAGACGAGATGGATTATCCCGGACAGATCAAGGTGCATCTTATCCGCGAAAACCGCGTGTTCGATTACGCGAAATAAAAAACGATCCCCGCCGCGCATGCGGAGGGGATCGTTTTTCAGGCAATAGGCAGTAGGCAATAGAAAAAGGAGCCAACTATGCGCATCCTCTTCCTCGGAGACGTGGTCTCCGAACCGGGCTGTGAATTTGTCCGCAAAAAACTGCCCGGCTTCAAAAAATTACAGCAGATCGACTTCTGCGTCGTCAACGGTGAAAACTCCGCCAAAGGCAACGGTATTTCCCCCGCCTCCGCGGAGCACCTGCTGACCTCCGGGGCCGATCTGATCACGACCGGCAACCACGTGTTCAAACGGCGTGAGGCGGAAGGCTTGCTGGAAAGCGGCTCGCTGCCGGTGATCCGGCCCGCCAACCTTCACCGCTCCGCCCCCGGCAAGGGCGTGTGGGTGCTGGAAAAACGCGGCATGCGGCTGGGCGTGATCAACCTGATCGGCCGGGTCGGGATGGAACCCGTCGGCGACCCCTTTGACTGTGTGGACGGTCTGCTGAAAGACCTGAACGCCCAGGGGGTGGTCAACGTGCTGATCGACTTCCATGCGGAGGCCACCTCTGAAAAGCGGGCCATGGGCTTTTGGGTGGAGGGACGCGCCAGCGCCCTGATCGGCACCCACACCCACGTGGCCACCGCCGACGAGCAGATCCTTCCCGGCGGCACGGCCTACCAGACCGACGCGGGCATGACGGGCCTTATCCGGTCCGTGCTGGGCGTCAGCGTGGAAAGCGCCACCTATAAGCTGCGCACCGGTCTGCCGGTGCAGTTCGAAACGCCGTCGGGCGAGTGCTCCATGAACGGCGTGGTGATCGAAACGGAGACGAAGACCGGCAAGGCCGTCTCAATTGAACGATTCAGCGTGGAATGACGATGAAAACAACGATTCTGAAACAACCGCATTTTCAAAAATGGCTGTCGCTGCTGTTGTGCGCCGTGCTGACGGTTTCCCTTTGTTCCTGCGGCAAGGTCGCGGAGGAAACGGAGACGACGACGGAAGCGCCCGCAGAGGAGCAGAGCCTGCCCGCGGGCAGCGTGGCGGTGCCCTACCTGCCGGAGGACAGCCTCAATCCTTTCTATATGTCCACGGTGGTCAACGCCGCCCTGGTGTCCTTCTACTGCCGGGGACTTTACTACCTTGACAACGGCTACAACGCCGTGGCGGATCTGGCCCGGTCGGAGGTGGTCTCGGTGGAAAACGTGAAGGTGAACCTGACCCCGGGCCTGACCTTCTCCGACGGCAGCCCTCTCACCGCCAAAGACGTGGTCTATTCCTATGAGCGGGCGGCCGCCTCCTCCCTCTACGGCGATCACCTGAAAAACATCGACGAGTGTTACGCGCCGGACGACGCCACCGTGCTGTTTTCGCTGTACGAACCGGACGTCAACGTACTGAACGCCCTGATCTTTCCCGTGGTGAAAAGCGGCACCGCGGATAAGGAGGACTCCCTGCCGGTGAGCTGCGGCCATTACTGCTTCACGCAGGACGGCATCCGCCTGTCCCTGACCCTCAATCAGCAGTTCGCCGGAGAACCCGCGCCGGTGGGCATCGTGCGGCTGGCCGAGGTGACGGACAGCACCGTGCTGGAAACGCTGGTGGACGCGGGCGAGGTCACCTTCTGCTATTCCGACCTTTCCCACGGCAGCGCCAAGCGTACCTACGCGGCGGCCACGGATATCTATCTCAACAACCTGGTTTTCCTTGGCGTCAACCGGAAAAACGTCAACTTCGGCATCGCGGAAATGCGCCGGGCGCTGTCGCTGGCGCTGGACCGGCAGGAGATCGTCTCCGCCGGGTTCCAGAATTTTGCCCGGTCCGCTGTGCTGCCCTTCAATACCTCCTGGTCGGCGCTGGCCGATTCGCCGGTGGCGGCGGAGCAGTCCTTCCGGGTGGATCTGGAACAGGCCAACGCCATCATGGCCCCCTATGGGGCGGGCAGCGATCAGGCGGAATGCTTCGTGCGGCTGCTGTGCCCCGATTCCAACAGCTTTCTGCGCAACACCGCCGGGGTCATCGCCAAGCAGCTGGCCAAGGTCAACATCACCGTCACGGTGGAAAACGTGGACCGGTACGACTATTTCACGGCGCTGTCGGAGGAGGATTACGACCTGTATCTGGGCGAGGTGAAGCTGACCCCCACGATGGATCTCTCGCCCTTCCTCAACTACGGCTCCGCCTCTTACGGTATCGACCCCGATGAGGGCGATCTGGCGGAGACCTACTACCGTTACCGGGGCGGGGAAGTCAGCCTTGACGATTTCCTGACGGCCTTTGTGGCCCAGACGCCTTTCGTTCCCCTGTGCTTCCGCAACGGTCGTATGTGCTATTCCGCCGATGTGTCCGCCGTCTCCGGCGTCTCCGAATACCGTCTCTTCGGCGATATCGACAAGTGGGAGATCAACGCGGACCACGCGCTGGGATAAGCAGCTTTCGCTGCTTATCCAGTCGGAAGTCGTGAGTCGTAAGTCGTAAGATAAGTTGTATCTGCCGAAATATGATCCGTGATTGTACAGCGTAATACAGGAACGCCCGAAGGGCTGCTTACGACTCACGACTTACGACTTACGACTATACCACGAAAGGAGCGTCTCATGAAAAAGCTGTTTTTATTCACCAAGGATGCGAAGGGACCGGGCTACGTGCCCAACAATCAGATCTTCGCCTACGCCTCCGGCCTGACGGGGCAGAACATCTCCTACTCCTACGTTTCCGGCTGGCTGCGGTATTTCTGCATCAACATCCTGCACATCGACCCGAAGAAGGTGGGCTACATCTTCTCCGCCAGCTACGTGTGGGACGCTATCAATGACCCGGTGGTAGGGGCTTACGTGGATCGGCGCAAATATAAGCCCTATCAAAAGCTGCGGCCCTATTTGCTGTGGTGCCCGCCCATCATCGGCGTGCTGATCGCCGCCATGTTCTTCAACGTCAATTTCCCGGAGAACGGCAAAATCGTCTATATCCTGCTGCTGTACTTCGCCTTTGACCTGATCTACTCCTTTCAGGATGTGGGCCTGTGGGGCATGATCGCCCTATCCTCGCCCCATTCGGAGGAGCGCGCCCGGGTGGCCCAATGGGTCTCCATCGGCGCGGGGGCCGGCGGCGCCATCGTGGGGCTGTTCCAGCAGCTGCGCAGCATGATGACCGGCGCGGGCCTCAAGGATATGACCGTCTTTCTGATCTTCGGCTTCGTGTTCGGTCTCGGCGGCGAGCTGCTCTCCATGAACGCCTACCGCATCAAAGAGCTGGTGGCCACCGATCCGCCGCAAAAGGAGAGCGTGTGGCAGTCGCTGGCGGTGATCCGCCACAACCCCACGCTGCTGTTGATCTCCTTTGCGCGGCTGTCGCAGGAGTTCAGCCCCAAGGTACAGAACGCCTATTTCTTTGAGAACTGTACCCACTACCGGATCGGCAATACGGAAATCAGCGGACAGAACGCGGAGTTCCTTTACGGCCTCTTCGGCGGCATCCCCGGCGCGGCGGCCCAGTTCTTTGCCAACAAGATTGCGGCAAGAATCGGCGGCATGAAGCGCATCCTGCTGATCTCCCAGTCCGCCTCCATCCTCATCCGGGTGATCACCTTCTTTATCGGTTATAATTCCATCCCCAAATTCATCATCATGACGCTGCTGATCTCCTTCGTGAACCTGCCGGGCTCCCTGATGGATATTGCCCACCGGTCGCTGACCAGCGATTCCATCGACGAACTGGAGCTGAAAACCGGCCTGCGGACCGAGGGCGTGTCCTTCTCCATGCAGAATTTCACCAGCAAAATGCGCAGCGGCGCCGCCACCCTGATCGAAGGTATTCTGCTGGATAAGCTGGGGTACGACAGCTTCCGCAAGGAACAGGGCCTGCCCCAGAGCGAGACCTTCCTCAAATGGCAGTGGCCCATGTTCTGCCTCGGCCCCGTGGTGGGCGCGGTGCTGTACCTGATCATCATCAGCTTTGTAAAGGACAACAAGGACCACCGTGCGGAGGTGGAGCGGCAGCTGAAGGAGCGCCGCGCCGCAGGCGTATCATGTAGCGCGGATCAGTGATCCGCCCGCAACGCGATTCCGACATCTGCGGCAGGCAGATGCCTATCGCCGAAAGGCGGCGCGTCGGTGATTTCACCCCGACAAATCCACATATTATGAAAAAGCGCCTGCGCTGTGCAGACGCTTTTTTTGACGGGTTTGTTCGGCAAACTCAAAAATCGAAATACTTCTCTCTTTGCTTTTTCATCCGGCCGCTGATGGCGCGGATGGTCGCCGCGGCGTCCTCTTTCTCCTCGGGGGTGCCCTTGGCGAACTGCTTCATCAGGCGGCCTTCCTCATAGCTCAACTCATCGTGCCGCGGGAAGAAGTGCTTCAGCAGGAAGCAGCCGTACCGGATCAGACGGCTGTCGCCCACCAGACGGAAGTGCTCGTCGATGGTATCCACCGCCACGGAATAGAAGTCCTTGATGGAGGCGATCAGAGCCTTGCGCTCATTCTCCGGGGAGAAGACGATGGTTTCGCAGATGAACGCGCCCCTGTTGGAGGGGTAGGAGGAATGACTGTCGGTGCTGCCCACGATGGGGAACACGTGGCCCTTGGCTTTTTCCTCGTAATAGCGCACGGTCTGGAATCCGTTGTGTTCATAATAGCACTCGCCGCCCAGCACCTCAAAGGCGTCAAAGGGCTGCTGCGCCATCATGTAGTCGGTGAAGGCCTCCGGCACGTGATAGGCGTCCCGCTTCCAGTTGGGATGGGCGAAGATGCCCAGGCCCCCGGCCTTGCGGATCTCGTCGAAGATCCAGCAGCACACCGCGTAGGGCACCGCGTCCACGGTTTCCGGCAGCTGCGGCTTTAGTTCGTCCGCCATCGCCTGCATCTTCTCCTGATACTCCTCATAGCTCATCACAGGCGGGCACTCGCCGTTGAGGGAGCGGTACTGCGGGTCGGTGCCCACCTCGTCCCAATGCTCGCCCTTGGTCAGTGCGTTGACGCTGTACTCACCGCCGAAGTTGACGATATGCACGTCGTTGGTCTGGCCGTAGACGGGGGGCAGGTGGCACTCTTCGCCGGGGATGATAGTGAATTCCAGCGGCAGGTCCTGATAGAACCGCAGCGCATGGAGGGAGGGGTGGTAGACGCAGTGGTCGGAGATGACGGAGAAGTCATAGCCGTATTTGCGGTAATTGGCCAGCACGACCTCCGGCTCCTGACGACCGTCGGAACCCGTGGTGTGCATGTGCAGGTCGCCGATGAAGGGATAGCGGCCTTGCAGGTCCTCGTTGACGCAGTAGACGGAAAAGCGCTGCTTGCAGCGGTCCCCGTCCAGCAGCCGGAGAAAGTATTCCTGTTCCTTGTCAAAGACGTGGGGGATCTCAAAACCGCCCTCCTCATTGCATACCGCCGTCTGCCGGCGGAAGTCGCCGGTAGCGGGAAAATCCCGGGGATTGCCGCCGTCCAGTGCGCAGAACTCCACGGTATATTCCCTGCCGGGTTCAAAATCGGGCCGCCCGCCCTGGGGACGGATATGGATCACGGTCTCCTTGTCCTTGCAGACCACCAAAGGAAACACGTCGTAATTGTTCAGATCGTAGTTGTTGACAGAATCCTCCATCGGATACATAACATCAGCCTCCTGCCGTTTTTCTTCATTGTAGCATCATAAAAAAGGAAATGCAATCCTTTGTTCTTCGAATACATTGTTTCTAATTTCAGAATCCGGGTAAAAAATGCCCCGCACTGAAACACAAATTCCAGTGCGGGAGCAATTATTTATTATTCAGAACAGTCTCGATGTAATCAACAACCCGTTTTGTGTTTTGACCATCATCGGAATAATTCATTAATAGCTTTAATTGATTGCGCTTTTCATACAGAACGTCTTCCTCTTTTGCAACACGCTCCACAAAACCGATCATATCTTCTATTGTATAGATCTTTTCCGCTCCGCCCATGTAATATTCGTAATTGTCGATCAGACCGGGGAACTGTAAATATTCTTCAATATCCTCCCAAACGGCTCCAATCGGTTTATTGCAGAGCAGATAATCATAATAAACAGAAGAATAATCGGTAATCATCGCGTCGCAGGCATTCAGAAATTCATAGGACGAAATCTGATTGCGGCGGAAAAAGTCGTCGTTGATCAAAAGAATATTGCTCAAATTCCATTTTTTTATTCGGGAAACATCCTGCGCAGGATGTGGCTTAATGATAATGAGTACATTATCTTTTATTAGTTTGTTATTCAATGCAACTGCATTTTCTTCGGAATACAACAAGGGAAGTTCATTTGCACTTGCAGAACCGAATCCATTGGTTCTATGACGATATGTAGGATACCAGGAAATGACTTTTGAATAATTCCCAAAGAAGGGTGTAAGGTTTCTCGGAGATTGTGCAAAAACATCATTACGTGGAAAACCGAGAACGATGGATTTTGATTTGTCGTACTTAAAATACCGAGCTGTCAATTTGTTGGATTCATCAGATGCAGCTAAAACCTGCGTCATGTGTTCCGGAAGGACGTAGAATTCCGATGTTGTTTTCAGCGCAGTGCCGTGATTTAAAAACAAAGAATACTGTCCGTCTCTGATGCTTGCCAAAAAATCGTTACAGGAAATCATATATTTCGCCGTGTTGCGATAGAATCTTCCTAATTTGCTGTGCCTATGAACACACTTTATGTTTTTAGGGAACCAATCCGGTACGGTAGAATTCTTAAAATTTTGCATCCAAATGAATTGATATTTTCGATGAAGGTCCCTGTTCACCATCTCTTGAAACACGCACAAAGTGTTGTCCGAAAAGTCAGGGCTGCTTTCGAAAAGAATATAGTTCCTGTATGGAATCAGTTTTTTGATATTGCTCTTTGCAAAATCCGATACATTCATTTTTATATCTCCTGTTGAGTGATACAATAGAAAACTGCAATTCTTCCTGAGGGATGAACAGAAAAAACCGGAAATGTCTTTATTGTATTTGTTTTAATATCGAAATTGTTTTTTCCAATCCGGTGTTAATTGTATATTTTGGCATCCATCCCAGGCTTTTTAACATATGCCCATCCAATCTTGCTTTGGTTGCTGTGCTGTAGCCTGCGGATTCAACAGTATCGGGGAGTTCAAAAACAACTTCTGTGTTACAGCTTTTTGCAATCATTGCAGCAAGATCCTTCAGCATGATATCAGAACCCGCGTCCGCAATATTATAGGCCTCGCCGTTCTTTCCGCAAAGCAAAATCGTCAGCAAGCCACTGACGGAGTCAACCATATATTGATAGGAATAGAACTGTGTACCTGCGGATTTGAGAACGATGTTTTCTCCTGCAATTCCCTTTTTTATAAATTGACTAATTGCTTTGGTGTCGGACATTTGCATGGTGGGACCATAAGACCGGGTGAAACGAGGGATGACCACATCAAGAGATTTTTGTGATTTGTATGCCTGACAAAGCGCTTCCCCGCAACGTTTACTTTCCGGATATCCAGCTCTTAATGTATTGGAATTGATATATCCACAATATCCTTCATTAAAGAACTCAACATCGCCGCGGTTTTCTCCATAGATTTCATTGGAGGATGCAAATACAAACCGTTTTGTTTGATGAGAAACAGCGAAATCAAGCATATTCTGAAGACCGATAATATTAGTGGTAATGGTACCGATTGGATCCGTCGAATACTGAATTGGATGGGTGTTCGATGCCAGATGGAGTACATAATCGACCTCTCCAAGATTATTTGCGATATTTGGATGTGTAACGTCGCAGGGAATAAACATAAAAAGCGGATCTGATTTGTATATTGGAAATCGTTCCCATGCTTTTTTTCTGTCCCGTCCAAGTGCAACAACGGTGCAGTTCAGATTGTCTGACTTATTCTTTTCAAAAATAACATCTATCAAAAAACTGCCGAGAAGTCCAGTCGCTCCGGATAACATGATGGTTGAATTCTTTAGTTCGTTCCAAGGAAGATCAAGGTTGCTGACGTATCTGACGTCTTCTAAATACAGCGTGTTATGATACAGATCCATATTGTCTCCCTGTTTATTTCAACCAGTTGTCTTTATCTGATTTAAGATATGCCTTGAATATTTCAAGATCATCTTTTGTTGTCAATTTGATATTTTTATCGGAACCAGCAGCAAAATACAGTTTTTCACCTAGTTCCACCATCATGGTATTGGTATAATGAGAACCATTGATGCCTATTCCTTTATCAAAAGCCTCATGGTATTTTTCATCGATCAACCGGAAACGATATGCCTGTGGAGTAGAAACGCGCCGCAATGTTTCCCTTGGAATGAATTTCGTCGTGCTGATCTCGTCGTCAATGACAAATATCTGTTCATTGTAAGGCAACGAAGAAACAGCATTGCCGTATTGACTGGCTTTCTGAATGACGTCTGTCAGCACAGATCCGTCCACGATAGGACGAATCCCGTCATGAACAATAATTAAATCATCGTCATTGAGTTGACCTTCCAGATGATATACGCCATTTCTGATCGATTCCTGACAGGTTTTCCCTCCGGATACGATCCACTTCAGTTTGTCGATGCCGAACTGTTTTGCATACGCCTGAAGAACGTCGTGCCAGCCGTCAATGCAGACAACCTCAATCCAATCAATTTGAGGGTGCTTTTGAAATGCCTCAAGCGTGTAAATAATAATGGGCCGGTCGTTGACAGTGATGAACTGCTTCGGTATATCCTGATGCATCCGGTTACCGGAACCTCCGGCAATAATTAGGCCAATGTTGGACATGTTGTTTCTCCTATTTAATCTTGTTCATGAAAAGATCGCTTTTCTTTTATCAATCGCCAGTAGTTTGAAAAAAAAATGAATTCGTGATTATAAGAAGAATAAAGGAATGTGAAAGGATTGAATCCATAAGTGAGAGATGTTCCCGAATTAAATATGATTCAAAATAAGAAAAACGGGACAGTTTCGTTTTTATTCCTTATAGAGAAACTGTCCCGTAATGTGGAATAGAACTAATCAGCAGAACTGAATGATCAGCTTTGCCGTCAGTACGATGGAGATGAGGGCGATGGGGTAGGTGGCGGCGTAGGCGCTGGCCACGTCCTCCGTGCCCGCGGTGGCAATCAGGGTGCCAAGCGCCGGCGTGCTGGTCATGCCGCCGGTGATGGAGCCCAGGTTGTTCAGCAGCGGGAGCTTCAGCACGAACTTGGCGAAGATGAAGCCGATGATCATGGGGATCAGCGTCATGACGATGCCGTAAATGAAGTAGATGGGCTCGAAATACTTCATGAAGCTGGCACCGCCCGCGATGCCCGCGCCGATAAGGAAGAGCATGAGGCCCAGCTCACGGAACACGCGGGAGGTATCGGTCTTGGGCATGATGGGCGCACCTCTTTACATAGCTGTCAATGTATGCAGTTTCGCCCAAATTCGACAACGGCGCAAGCACGTGACAGCCCAGCGCATGGGCGCCAAGCACAGGATGAGTCCCCCACGAACGCCTCGTCCGGTTTGAGACAGGAGCTGACGTAGCCTAGAGCAGAGGCTGGTCCTCGATCGTCGCGCGCTCCACGTGCGCACCAAGAGACTGAAGCTTCTCGACAAAGCGCTCGTACCCACGGTCGATGTGATAGATGTCCGAGACAACCGTGATGCCGTCGGCCACAAGGCCGGCCATCACAAGCGCAGCGCCGCCACGCAGGTCGGGCGACTTGACCTCGGCGCCCGAGAAGCCCTTCACGCCATGGACGATGGCGTGATGGCCCTCGATGCGAATGTCCGCGCCCATGCGCTGAATCTCGCTGGCAAACATAAAGCGGTTCTCAAAGACGTTTTCGGTGATGACGCAAGACGTTGATCTT
>CADAMO010000002.1 GCA_902788995.1 Oscillospiraceae bacterium | reverse complement strand
TTGTTGATTCCTGTACTTGTCTCTAACTAAAATCAGCTATTTCTCAAAGTGTTTTCCACTACCTATCCAACTGTGGAATTTACTTTGGGAATTAACGAAAACAGAAACTTAAATGCCAGAATTGCCGTCACAGCTGACAAGGGAGGCGAAAGAAACGCTGGAGGTTTCGGTGATCTTCTGCACAAACGCGGTATCTTCCTCTTTCAAGCGCACCTCAAAAATCATCTCCACACTTCCGTTAGTGACAGTTTTTGATTTGATCCGGCAGAGATTTACCGCCTTTTGTGCCAGATCGGCTATCCTTTTTTCCATTGAGGGATCATCAAAACGTACAATCAGTAAATACGGAGCGCTGTGCGATTTCCGGGACGAAAAAACAAACAGCAACAAGCCGATGATAGGAGCGCCGATAAGCGCAAGCGGAATCAGCCCCGCCCCAATGAGAATTCCTTCGCTGATAGCCCAGAACAAAAACACGATATCAATGGGATCTTTGATCGCGGATCGGAACCGCACAATGGAGAGCGCTCCGACCATACCAAGGGAGAGCACCACGTTGGAAGTCACACCCAGTATGATCAATGTCGTGATCATAGTCATGGCTATCAATGAAAGATTAAACGTGGCGGAATAGATGACGCCCGCAAAGGTTTTTTTATAAATAAACCAGATAAAAAAACCGACCGCAAAACTCAGGAGCAACGCGACAGCACAGTCCAGAATTGAGAATTGCGTGATCCTCTCCAAAAAACTTGATTGAAAAACCTCATTGAAATTAATTTTCAGCAAACCGCAAAAATTCATATTCAAATCCTCCTGATTAATCAATTACACAACCTGCTGCGTATTTGGAAAGCGAAACCCGGGAACGATCCCCGATGCGGATTATGTCTCTGATAAAATCCGGCAGAACGCTGTCGTATTTCACTTCCAGCACGCACGCGCCGTTTTCCAATACCGGCACACCGGCAAAAGGTTCCTTAAAAAACACATCTGTGTTCCGGTTGGCATGTATTTCACTGTCGATCGTTACGCGCACATTCCCCGCCGGATGGCAAAAGGCTGCGCGTGTATAATCCACGACACACCTTGGATTGAGTCCCCCCGAAATAGCTGCCGCATAGGCGTTCTGCAAAAACGGATCGTTTTTTTCTCCCAAAAACATATAGTCTTTATGCAGTAGTCGGTTGCATTCTTCCGCAGTGAGAAGCGCTTCCGGTTTTTGGCTCCCTCCGTATCGCTTGATTTTTTTTTCAAGACGCAAAAAACCTTGGTCAGAATTGTACATCCGCAGCCTGTATTTTTCCCTTTCAGGCACGCCGGCAAGGGTGTTGAAAAGAGAGGAATCGAACGGATCGTCAAAATAAAGCGTCCGTATCTGGTAAAATCCATTCCGGACCGCGTAAGGATCCGGCGTCAGTGCGGTACACAGCCGACCCAGCAGCAATTCCCTGTCTGCACCGGAAACGATATATTTTAGTTCCTGCCGCCAAGTCATTCTGTTTTCGCCTCCTCGCCGTTCTCGAACCTTTTCTTTGCCGACAATGATTTTTGTCCACGTTTCATTTTTGACACCATAACGACCAAAAAAAATTCCGAGCAGAATATCGTCAGACAAAATGCAATTTCGATCGGGTTGTCCGAATCAAAAGGGATAATTCCCACACTCCTGCACCAGACAGGGTATGCAGCGCAGATTTTGGTTGTGATTTCGGGATCAACCGTTGGTGTGTTACTTGTTAGAAAAGCGATAATTTCCTGCATATCATTCATGTTGAACATACTGCTGAGTCCAGCATAAGCGGTACTTGTGTAAAAAAAAGATGTTTTACCATTGAGTTGCGCCTCAATGTTCTCATGAATGGCGTGAAAAACTTCAAGCAAAGATTGAAGAGACCCGTATTCCGATTCCTCCGGAGTCAATGGCAACTGATAGGGAACATTGGCAACCATGGTAACGTCACGTTGAAGGAAGGACTGCACGGCGCCCGCCAGACGGTTGAGATACGGATCAATTATCGATGGGGAAAGAAAACCCTCATTGAATTGACGAAGATAGGAATGGTACAAAACACGGTTTTCTTCATTCTCCATCAGCAGTGTAAACAGGGGCGGTGGATAGTCGATATCCTCCCATGGGTCCATCCGGTAATGATCAATCCCGTTGGTGGTTTCATATCCGGCAAACGCTTCGCTGTTGTCCCAGGGAAGCAGAATGAATTTTTCTCCTGTATCGCACAGGTAAAAGTTGTTCTGTTCTGTTAAAAATGTACTGTCCGCTCCATAGATTGCCAGACAGGCGAAAAAACGAAGGATCTCATCCGTATCGAGGAGTTCTTCATATCCTTTTCCCGCATCGAGCGCATCCAGCAGCATATCCAGTCTTCCCGTGTCCGTTCCGGCGGTCAATCGAAGGCTGCCAAACCAGGAGGAAATCGAGGTACTCTTTTCAAAATTGACAGAATCAGCTTTATAAAGTGTTCCTCCGGGAAAATATTTCGCGAGGAATGTTTCGTTCAGCTCCTCCACGGCAAGATACAGACCGAAGTCCACTCCGTTATAGCGCAGGAAAACCAATTCGTGTTCCGGAACGGGCACCCCGGCAAACCGAAACAATTCAAGCGCAGTATACTCTCCACACAGCCGGAACGGAGTATAGGAATTGATCAGTTTCACGGTGGAATTGGACAGACGTTGCGCAAGCGCATCTTCCGGATCAAGTTGCATTTCGATCGGGATCCTTTTCATGGGTGACAACAATCCCATTTCTTTGGAGGCTGCGCCACGCAGTTTTATTTTTCCACGAAAAAGCGGACCGCTGTTTGTGCTTATCCTTACAGTGAAACGGGGCTCAGCTTCATTTGAGATCAATTCTCTGTATGCAGAAGGGCGAATACCAATATCAACGGTCTGGATCCCCTTAGATTCTTCCGCCGCAATTACACGGTGGTTGCAAAGAAAACATACTGAAATAACCGCCAAATACAGACAAAGATATTTGTTTAGCTTTTGACTTCGCATATCAAAATTGCCTTTCACAAAAAAGGTTTACAATAAGAAATTATGCCATTGCTGAATGAACGGCAATCATTGCTTATCGACGGTCCATTCCAATGTTTTCACCCCACGCACAAAAAGAATACAACCGGCTTGTCCTTCTTTTTCTTCACAGTCAAAAAACGTGTGCAGACGTTCCAGCTTTTCCTGAATCAATCCGGCATCGACCTGCCGATAATCAGTTGCCTCATAGTACGGCACATAGATGATCTGCGGGATCCGTTCGGGATATAGCCTCCAATAATAAAGTACCCGTTCCGGATTGTCTTCTTCCACGTACCAGGTGGAATAATTCCCCACAGGGAGATTGACGTGAATATAGGGAACCGGACAACGGGAATCAATATAAAACGGCCCGTCCGTATTTTCTTTAATGAAGTCTGCATCCTGAATCATACGGTTGTGGATTTCACCGATTTTTTCTGTGGTGCGGATACCGCGCAAAGGACCGTAACCGATTGTTCGGTCCATCGGTTCCCACAAACTGCGACTTACGGCGAACCGTTCCACGAAGGGGTTCATGGTGCGCATAAAAATATTTTCCCCGACCCAAAAAGAGACAGAAAACACCGCGGCGAAACAAACAATTGATAGAGCGGTCATTTTCGCCAGATTGGTACGAAGAAATCGGAACCATCTGCTGTCTGTTATTTTATCTTTTCTGTCGAATGCCTGACGTCCCTTTTTTATTGTTTTTTTGTTTTTCCTTTTCTTTGTCTCTTTTTTTGTTCCGGCCGTCCATTCCAGACGGAAGCCTTCACGGAGCATCCGCAGAGTCCCGTTCTCTGCCAACTCGGGTCGGGCGGCCGACAGCGCGGTTTTCCATTCTGCAAAAAACTGTTTTGACAGATCCCGGAGCAAGATTGCGGTCGGGAGCAAGGCGATCACGCCGCCGTAACCGAGGCAGGCGTCCGAAGTGATATCCACAATCAGGGAGAGGACAACGCCCGTTTGCCAGAAGGCAAACCACCTCGGGTGCGGACGGTTGCTGATCAGCAACAGGATCGCGCAGTACAGCATGATGGGAAGAGAGAATCCGCTGATCATCACGTAATAAATCAAGGCAAGCCCTTCCCGGCGGACGACGCACATGATAAAAGCGTGCAGATAGGCAAGGGATACCAACAGGGTGGAAAACAGAAATATCCCTTTTCTCTGTCGCTCGCGCATTCCCCGTTTCCGCGATCTTACCGCATAAAACAGCGTGGCAAACGCAAGGGCGAATACCGCAAAACCAAAATAATAGGAAGATGAAATGAGCAGAACGGGTACCCGAAGCAGATGACTGTTTTGTCCGAAGAGAGAGTAATTATATTCGTAGTCTGTGAACATGTTCGGAATGCTGTCAATCAAAAAACGGACGTCCCAATTGAACGAGGTCATCAGATACCAAAAGAAAACGGCTGCAGTCAGTGCGATCCCGACCGTCATCCACAGCCACGTGCGGACAGTCGGCGTATAAACAGAGAACCGTTCGCGGGCTTTTCCCCTTTTTTTGCGGATCGCGGCAACCAGGACCTGCAGCGTGAATCCTATGTAGGCAAACGTCAACAGCAGCTCGGAGAGAACAACGAGCGCCGTCACAATGCCGAGTATCACCAGCTTCAGTCTGGAGGCAGGTTTCTTGGCAGTGAACAGTTCTGTGCAGACCAGCACCGCCCCGTCAAGCGCCATATTGTAATACACAAAGGTGTAATGGGGGCCGAATGTACAGACGGTGAGAATAAAAATGAGCGCCGGATAACCGTATCGGCGCAACCGCCGCCAAAGATGGGCACCCAAAAGCATTTGCCAGATCACAAAGAAGTAGCGGATATGAAGGAGCAGTCCTTCCGTGGTACCGTTGGAGAGCAGCAGACTGAGCTTGTAAGGAATGATTTCCAGCAGGGAATTCAGCTGGGTAATCTGCCATTCGTCAGCGATCAGGCGGTCGCCCCGCAATACGCGCTGAACGACCGTGTAATAGAATCCCTCATCGGTGATACCCACCCCATAGGGAAGGCGCAGCAGAATAAAGCCGAATATGACGAAAAAAGTAAAAAAGGCAATGCAATCTTTTCGATAGTCCTTTTTTTTGATTATTGTTTTCAGCTGATGCATTGAATAATTGGGTCCTCCGATTATAAGTAACAGACCAGAACACTATCTCCTGATGATAATAATCCCAAAATATCAATATTTCTATTTGTTTTCCACATTAATTATGCTATAATACACTTGATTAGCACCATGAGAAAAAAAACAGAAAGGAATTATCGCTTATTTGCGGAACACGAAAACAATGTCCATTTGCTTATATTTTGTTGTGCCCTGCTATAACGACGCCGACGTGCTGCCGATTTCGGTTCCTGTCTTTCTGAAGAAACTGAGAGAACTGAACGAGCACGGCGTGATTTCTGACGACAGTATGCTTGTACTGCTAAACGATGGCTCTTCGGACGGAACGTGGGAAACGATCGTTTCCCTCCGGAAGCAGGAAGCAAAAATTGTCGGGATCAATATGGCCTATAACGTGGGAGAGCAGAACGCGCTGCTGGCAGGGCTTACCTATGCGGGACCGAAGGCGGACTGCGTGATCACAATGGATTCCGATCTGCAAGATGACATCGACGCAGTCGATCGGATGCTGGAGGAATTTCTGGCAGGCAATGAACTCGTGCTCGGCGTTCGTTCAAAAAGAGCGGACGATCCGTTCTTTGAGAGGATCGCTTCCGGAATGTTCTATCGGCTGATGGAAATCGCCGGAACGGGACAGATCCCTGAGCATGCGAATTACCGGCTGATGAGCCGTAAAGCGATCGGTCAGCTTCTGGCACGCACCGAAACGCATTATTACCTTCCCTGCATCGTGTCAAACATGGGACTGAAGCGTTCCGTTGTCTACCACGAAAGAGCCGCCCGAGCGGCAGGCAGCTCCGGGTATACGGTTCTGAAAAAAATACGGTTGGCCATGGAGGCTGTTATGATCCATTCCCGCCTGCCGCTGAAGCTGATCTCTGCCTCTGCGCTTCTGTGTACGGCCCTGTGCTTCGCGAGCCTGCTCGCCGCCGTGATCGTTTGCACGCACAACGGGATATTCTATACGCCGCTGTGGTTGTTATGTGCCGTATTTTTCGTCGGAACGCTGGGGCTGGCCGTACTGCGTATTCTTGCACAATATCTTTGCATAATATCCGACGAGGTCCGCAACGCACCCCGGTGGCAGATCGATACGATTCTGGAGAACTGAACGGATAAAATACGACGACAGAAGAATACACAACGATAAACACCTCATCTGTCATACAATCCCATAAAAACAGATTCAACTGAAACATCTGCCTTCAAAAAACAGACCGTTTCAGTTTTTTTGATTCACATGGCTCCGCAGCTCTTTTCCGACGCGCATATTTGCAGAAACGTTTCGAAATCCCTTACGTAGTCGCCGGTATCATAATGCTTATCAGACAACACCGCAAGAACCGTGTTCTCTCCGAAGTCATCTATTTCCCGCCAGATCATAGGGGGAACGTAAACGCCGCACATGGGTTCATCCAGAAAAAAAACGGTTTCCTTTTCACCGTCATGGGTCCGTACTCGGCAGGAGCCGGAGACCAGAACAATACATTGGTCATTCCGCACCGCATGGTTCCCGCGTACGGAATCAGGGGAAAGGCCGTACAGAAAAAAGACGCGGCGGATCTCAAAGGGGACAGCTTCCCCTCCTTCAATCACGGTCAGATTCCCTCGTATCTCTTCAAATGAGGGAAAATGCAGCAGCCTGCAGCACTGTTTGCTCATAACGCTCCCCTTTTATTCCCGAAACGCGTTCAGCGCTTCAATGATATATGCCTGCTCTTCCTCTGTCAGACCAAAATAACTCGGAAGGGAGACGACGGTATCGGCCAGGCGTTCTGCGACAGGAAACGCTCCCTTTAACACCCCAATGGAACGGTATGCTTCTGATAAATGCGGCGGGACAGGATAATGGATTGCCGTCCCTATTCCCTTTTTTTGCAGATACGTTCGCAGCGCATCCCGCTGTTCACAGCGGATCACAAACTGATGCCATACGTTTTTCGCTCCGACGACATGCTGCGGTAACCGGATCAGTGGATTGCGGATTTCCCGCAGATAACGTTCGGCGATTTCGCTCTTCACGCGGTTGAAATCATCCAGATGCGTCAATTTTACCCGCAGCAATCCGGCCTGTAATTCATCCAGCCGGGAATTGACGCCGGTTTCGGCATTATGATACGGCCTGTCGCTGCCGTAATTCCGATAGCAGCGGATGTTTTCCTCAAGCATCGGCTCCTGAACGACAACTGCGCCGCCATCTCCAAACGCGCCGAGGTTCTTCGTGGGATAAAACGAAAAACAACCCGCTTCACCGAACAGACCGGCCTTCTTTCCGTTCCATTCACAGCCGTGCGCCTGGGCACAGTCCTCCACCAGGAGCAAGCCATGACGGTCGCAGACGGAACGGATCCCATCCATCGGCGTCATCATCCCATAAAGGTGAGTGACAAGCACCGCTTTTGTCCGGGGGGTGATTTTTTTCTCCAAACATTCCGGATCCATGGCAAAATGATCGTCGGGTTCGGAAAAAACAGGGGTCGCGCCGTTGTGCGTCACCGCAAGAACCGTCGCGATATAGGTATTGGCCTGCACAACGACCTCATCTCCGGGGCCGATTCCGAGCGTATGCAGTGCAATGGTGATCGCGTCAAGGCCACAGCCGACGCCGACGACACGCCCACCTCCCAGGAAATCGGCGAACTCCCGTTCAAACGCAGTGTTTTCTTCTCCCAGCACATACCAACCGGAACGCAGAACAGACAACGCTTTTTCCTCATATTCATTTTGATTTTCCCGAAAAGTAAGATCCAAACGGTTTGCCGGAATCTGCATCGATCAAATCTCCATTTTCTATTACATAACAGACTTGACAAATCAGAATCAACTGCTGTGAATTATATACTGATTCATTATTTAGTTTATCATAGACATATAGACCAGTCAAGCGATTTTTGACCTGTTTCAGGTGCGCCATCGGATCATCGAAAATGATTTTTCAGAGCAATCTCTCAAAGACGCACCCGCACACACAGGGAGGAAAAAGGATTTGACAATAAGCCATTATTATGATAAAATAAAATAAATATTTATACCCTTGTTTCCGATAATCTGCGGAGGACAAAATGTCAAAGAAACATGTTTTTCTTTTCCAGCCGACGTATATGAGCGCCAATTCCGTCAATCTGCCGTACGGGATCGGGGCTCTGGCTTCTTATGCCTGGGCGTTTCCGGATATTGAAGACAGCTTTGATCTGACAGGGATCTTCGTTCTGCGGGAGAACACCGACGACGTTCTCGCACGGATCGTGGATCCTTTTTTGGTGGGTTTTTCCTGCTACATGTGGAACATGGAATACAACAAGGTGCTGGCAAAAAAGATCAAGGACCGTTTCCCCGCCTGCACCGTTCTGTTCGGCGGGCCGCAGATCCCGGACGACGATTCCGTTCTGGCGGAATGCCCCTTTGTGGACGTGCTGATCCACGGCGAAGGCGAGGTCCCGTTCTTGCGGCTGCTGCGGGCGCTGCGGGACGGCACGCCGCTGGAAGACGTCAACTGCCTGTCCTTCCGCGGAGCAGAGGGCCCCGTTATGACCCCCCTCATCACGGCGAAGGAGTTCGATTTCCCCTCCCCCTTCCAGTCCGGCTTCTACGACCGGCTGCTGCGGGAACACCCGGATATTGAATTCGTGCCGGTGATCGAGACCTCCCGCGGCTGCCCCAACCGCTGCGCCTATTGCAGCTGGGCCACCTCCACCGCCCGGGTACGTCTGTTCCCGCTGGAACGGGTCTATGCGGATCTGGAATGGGTGGCGGCCCACAAAATGGAATTCCTCGGGCTGGCGGACGCCAATTTCGGCATGTTCCCCCGGGATGAGGAGATCGTGGACTACGTACTGGCCCTGCGGGAGCGCACGGGTTACCCGAAAAAATTACAGACCTCCTACGCCAAGGGCTCCTTCGAACGGGTCTTCCGCATCACGGAAAAGCTCAACCGGGTGGGCCTGTGCAAGGCGGCCACGCTATCCTTCCAGACCATGAGCGAGGAGGCGCAGGCCAACATCGGCCGCGCCAATATCAGCCTGGATTTTTACCGGACGCTGCTGAAACGCTATATCGAGGCGGGGATCCCCACCTATACGGAGCTGATCCTCGGCATGCCCGGAGAGACGAAACAGAGCTTTTACGACGGCGTGGAAGAGCTGCTGGAAAAAGGACAGCACATTTCGCTGCTGGTACACCTGTGCGAATGTCGGCTACGGCATGGGGAAAAAGGAATATCTCGAAAAATACAAAATCGGTTATACGACCATTCCGCTGAACCAGCCCCACGCGCAGATCTCCGCGACGGACGAGGTACAGGAATACTCCCATATCGTCACCTCCACCTGCTCCATGTCCGAAGAGGACTGGAAGCAGTGCGCGCTGTTTTCCGCCTGCGTCTCCTGCTTCCATCATCTGGGGCTGCTGCAATTGCCGGCACTGTATCTCTATTTTGAACGCGGCGTGCGCTACGTGGATTTCTATTCCGACCTGCTGGCGTTTCTGCTGCGGGATCCCGACGGGGTGTTCAGCGAGCTGCAGCGGCAGTTCGACGGCATCATTGAAGGGAAATCCGGCGCGGTGATGTCCGACCCCCGCTTCGGGGACGTGACGTGGACCTTTGAGGAATACGCCTTTCTGCGCACGGTTTACGAAAAGGACGCCTTCTATGCCGGCGCGGACCGTTTCCTTTCCCGGTATCTTCCGGACGAGGCGTTCCGAAAAGAGCTGCTGGCATATCAGGCTTTCGTCATCAAATCTGCCGATGGGCAAAAACGGCGGTTCACGGGCAATCATCTGTGGAAGCCCTATTTCGCGTCCCTGATCCTGAACGAGCCCTGCCGGTTGGTGGAACGGCCCGTCGCCTATACGGTGGAAGAGCCCTACGTCTGCGCCGACTGGGCGACCTACGCCCGCGAGCTGGTCTGGTACGGCCGGCGGGGCGGGAAATACCTGTATACCTCCGAGATCCGGGAGGCGGACGCCCATGCCTGACACCTACCGCCTTTCCATTGTCATCTGCGCCGTTGACGAGACATTTTCACTGGAAAGGACCTTTCATAAACTTGACGCTTACGGCGCCGCCTGCGAATACCTGTTCGTCCTGGCCAAAAGCTGCTCCGACGCCTGCCGGGATACCGTGAAAAAGCTCTGCGCCCGCCCCGGCTGCCGCTGGCTGTATCAGCCCGGCAAAGGCTTCGGCGACGCGATCCGGACGGCGATCCGGGAAGTGCAGGGGACCCACATGGTGGTTTGGAGCGCGGACGAGGCGACCGATATCGCCTCCTTTCCGGAGATGCTGCGGCTCTCGCAAGAAAACCCGGACGCCGTCGTCAAGATCAGCCGCTTCCTCCACCCGGAGGGCTTTGCGGACTACGGGCTGGTTAAACGGATCCTCAACCGGTTCTCCCAGGCCTGCTTCCGGGCGCTGTACCGCTCCGATCTGACGGAATTCACCAACCCCACGCAGATCGCCCCCGTCTCCCTCTACCGCCGGATCCGCTGGGACCGCAGCGGCTTTGAGATGCTGACGGAGATGGTCTTCAAACCCCTGCGGCTGGGCGTCCGGTTTCTGGAGGTGCCCACCAAAAACGTCGCGAGAGAAGAAGGACGCTCTCACCGGACCTTCGCCGCGGCACTGCTCTACTATTATATGATCCTGAAAATCCGTTTTACGGATACAAAAAAGCTCACAACGGAGTCGTCACAGTGAAAAACGTGTATTTTGTTCTGGCGAACAAATCGGTCGGCAAATCAGAATATCTGCCTTACGCATCCGGCTGCCTTGCGGCGTACGCATGGGCGGACGGGCGGATCGCGTCTTCCTACCGCTGCGCCGGCATGATCTGGAAGCGCGACCCCATCGACGAGGCGCTGGCCAAGCTGGTCGATCCCGACGTTGTGGCGTTCACCTGCTATATGTGGACGGCGGAATACAACCGCCTGCTGGCCGCCGCCCTGCGGGAAAAATATCCCGACTGCCTGATCGTTTTCGGCGGCCACGATATCTCCGAACAGCAGCCGCTGGCGGAGCGGTACCCTTACGCGGACGTCTTTATGCTGGGCGAGGGGGAACGCCCCTTCAAGGAGCTGCTGCTGGCGCTGGACCGGGACGGTGATCTTTCCGACGTGCCCAACGTCGCCTACCGGGAAAACGGCGCGCTGCGCTTTACCCGCAAAGAACCCGACCCGGAGCTGGATTACCCCTCCCCCTATCTGCTGGGGTATTTTGACGAAATTCTGGAAGCCTCCCCCGGGGTGGATTTCTGCATCACCATCGAAACCAACCGGGGCTGCCCCTACCAGTGCGCCTACTGCGACTGGTGCTTTACCGGCAAGATCCGCTGTTTTCCGCTGGAAAAGGTCTTCGCGGAGATCGAGTGGTGCGCGAAGCACAAGATCGACTACGTCTACTGCGCCGACGGCAATTTCGGCATTCTGCCCCGGGACAGGGAGATCGCGGAATTTGTGGTGGGGCTGAAGAAAAAATACGGCTACCCGCACATCTTCAACGCCTGCTACGCCAAAAACAGTAACGAAAACGTCTTTTATATCTCCAGACTCTTCGTGGAAAACGGCCTCAACAAGGCCATTACGCTGGCCTACCAGACGCTGTGCGACGAGGCGCTGAAGAACATCGGCCGACAGAACTTTACGGTGGAGGCCTTTTCCGACCTGATCAAGCGGTACAACGACGTGGGCATCCCCACCTATACCGAGCTGATCCTGGGCCTGCCGGGCGAAACGAAGGAGAGCTTCTGCCGGGGCGTCTGCCAACTGGTGGAGGCCGGTCAGCACAACGCCATGACGGTCTACGACTGTCAGGTGTTCCCCAACGCCCTGATGGGCAACCCCGCCTATATCGCCAGACACGGCATCAAAACCGAGCACGTAAAGCTCAGCTGCATCCACGTTTCCCCCAACGTGGAAAACGAGATTTTTGAATACGTGGACATGGTGGTGCAGACCAACACCATGTCCTACGACGAGATGCTGGACGCGCTGATGTTCGTCATGTTCGTCCAGTGCTTCCACCACATCGGCATGCTGCGGTTCTTCGCCGTCTATCTGCGGCGGGAGCTGCACGTCTCCTATTACGATTTCTATTCGTCGCTGGTCCGCTTTGCGGAGGAAGCCGACGGGACCTTCCTGCACGAGATGCTCCATCGGTTCCGGGCCTGGGGCGCCGACCTTTCCAAGGGCGAGTGGGCCTACGTCAACGAAACCTTCGGCGACGTGGGATGGTACTTCGACGAGGGCCTGTTTATGGAGATTGCCGCCCACTTCGACCGGTTCTGGGAGGAGATCCGTCCCTTTCTGGCCGGATTTGGCGCGGACCCGGCGGTGTTCAACGAGCTTTGCCGCTATCAGAAGTTTGCCATCCGCCTGCCGGGGCAGAAGAAGGAGACCGCCCGCTTCGCCTACGATTTTTACACCTATTTCGCCACGGCGGACCCCACGGGCTACCCGCCGCTGGAAAAACGGACCACCGAACTGACCGTCGCAATCCCGGACCCGGTGGACAACTGGTTCGACTACGGCATCCGCGTGATGCTGTTCGGGAAAAAGAAAGGAGAGCCGATTCGGGTGCTGAACAAAAAAAACGTAACGGTGACGTACCCGGCCAGAAAAAAAGTCTACTTCATACAGGCCAACAGCATGTACGGCTCCGACAAGAAAACCGTCTATTTCCCCTACGCCGTGGGCTGTATTCAGGCCTACTGTATGCAAGACGAGGCCATCGCCGACGCCTACGCGTTTCAGAAGATCATCTACTACCGCAAGCCCATCCGGGAGCTGGTGGACGAACTGGACAATCCTTACATGGTGATGTTCTCCTGCTCGGTGTGGAACGCGGAGTACGACAAGGCCGCGGCCGCCGCCGTCAAGGCGCGCTACCCGGACTGCTACGTCGCCTTCGGCGGGCACAGCATCTCCGCCGACGGCGCGTTCCTGACGCAATACCCCTTTATCGACTTTCTGATCCACCGCTTCGGCGAAGAACCAACCGCGGACCTGATGCGGGCGCTGCGCAGCGGCAGCCCGCTGGCGGAGATCCCGAACATCTCCTACCGCGACAAAGACGGCACGGTGCGGACCACCGCCTACGCGCCCCAGACGGGCACGGATTACCCCTCCCCCTACCTCACCGGCGTATTTGACGACCTGCTGGAGGACGACGTCTCCTTCTCCGCGCTGCTGGAAAGCAACCGGGGCTGTCCGAACTCCTGCTCCTTCTGCGACTGGAGCTCCCTGAAATCAAAGGTCCGCCTCTTTCCCATGGAGCGGGTCAAGGCGGAGATCGACTGGTTCGTCCGGAACAAAATCGAGTTCGTCTACTGCGCGGACGCCAACTTCTGCCTGTTCAGCCGCGACGCCGAGATCATGGATTACGTGGCCGAAAGCAAAAAGCAATACGGATATCCCAAAATTTTCCGTGTATTCTTTACAAAAAACAAATTTGATTTCGTGTTCGACATCGGCAAAAAGCTGGTGGAAAACGGTCTCGACAAGGCCATGACTGTTTCCTTCCAGAGTATGAACCCTGAGGTGTTGGCCAACGTAGGCCGGAAGAACATCTCCACAGAGGACTTCCGCCGCCTGATGCTCCGATATAATGAGAATCGAATCTCCACCTATTCCGAGCTGATTATCGGCCTGCCCGGCGAAACCTACGACAGCTTCTGCGACGGCTTGTGCGCCATGCTGGAAAACGGCCAGCATTTCGCGGTAAACGCTTATCCCTGTGAATTGCTTCCCAATTCTGAAATGGGGCAGCCGTGGTATATCAATAAACACAAAATCAAAAGTATCCGCATCCCATTTCATGTCATACACTCTTCCGCACAGGAACAGGAAGATGAGATTACGGAATACGGCGATTATATTGTCGCCACCTATTCGATGGACGAAACGGATTGGGTCCGATCAAACGTTTTTTCAAACTATGTACAGGGACTGCACAATCTGGGGCTTTTACGGGCAGTGGCTATCTATTGCCGTTATGCACTGGAATATCCCTACGTATCGTTTTATCGGGATCTGATCGAGTATTCACGACAAGCGCCGGACAGTCTTCTGGGACTGCTGCATGATGCGATCTACAAATTGTGCCAAGGCGTACTGGAACAGAAAAACGCCTTTGCAGCCCCGTTGCAAAATACAGACGGTCTGCTTTGGGGCTTTGATGAGATCCTGTTTCTGAAAGCCTATACGGATCTCCCGAGGTTTTACCGTGAGGTAAAGCAATGGATCGAAAACCGTTTTGGCGCTTCCCCCATTCTGGACGCACTGTTCGCTTATCAGTATGACGTCATCAAAAAGATTGATCAGGAACAGATCTCGATCGTCTCCGATTATGATTTTTACGATTTCTTCAACCAAATCTATAAAAATGATCCTGTGACGCTTGAAAAGAAACAGATCCGCCTCACCGTACAGGACCCCGCACCGGTATCATCTTTCGCACAGCTTGCCCGTGAAACGGTCTGGTACGGCAGGAACCGACGGGAAACGGATTATTCCAGCAGCCATTATACTCCAACAACCGGTTTTGATACTATTCTATGATTTTGAACAGACCAACGCATGTTTCCACTTGCGCATTTTCTGAAAGGCGGTCTTCCTGATGCGTGTATTACTGATCAATCCAAATTATGATCCTAATACGCTGAATTATCTGAAAATGAACGGTTTCCCGATTGGACTGCTGTCGATTGCCACTTTCCTGAACAAACACGGACATAATGCATCGATCGTTGACCGGGCTTTCAACAGGGCACCTTTAGATGAACTGCTTGCAGAATACGCTCCTGATGTGGTTGGTATTTCAATGATTTCAAATATGGTAATACCGGACATGATCGAGGTCGGGGATTTTTTCAGACGACATCATGTTCCTGTTTACATCGGTGGAACCTACGCATCCATTATTCCGGAAATCATCTTAACGGAAGGAAAGGCAGATCTTGTCATTATCAGCGAGGGGGAAAAAATCTGGCTGAATCTTTTAGAGGCAATGGATGCAAAAACAGATCCACACAAAGTTAATGGAATTGTGTACATGGGAGAAAACGGAAACATTGTTTATACACCGCCTGAACCGTTTATGGATCTGTCGGAGCTTGGTCCGGTAGATTTCTCTCTTTTACCAAATGTGAAGGATTATTTTCAGCCATGTTATTGTTATGACAATATGGCTTATCTCTATTTATCTAAAGGATGTACTGGAAACTGTAGTTTCTGCTTCAACCCTTATTTTCACAAATGCAAGAGAAGGGTTCGACCAACTGCAGATTTTTTGGATGAAGTCTCATTTTTGATTGAACATTATGGTCTTGAAACCGTATATTTTGCAGATGAACTCTGGGGGGTAACAAAAACAGAACGACAATCGCTGTTTCAACAAATGCGGGAACGCAATATTCATTTTACATGGGGTTGTCAGACGCGTATTGGCGTATTAAAAAAAGAAGATATTCAGGAAATGTATGACAACGGTTGTCGTTGGATTTTTTTTGGGATCGAGGCGCCGCCCGGCCATCTGGCGCAAATTGCAAACAAACACCTGCCCTATGATCTTGTCATTCCCACATTGGAAGCTTGCCAAGAGGTAGGGCTGATCAGTAATGTGTCCTTTATCTTCAACTACCCCGGAGAAACAGAATCGGACCTGAAGGATACCGTGCAATATATGCAATCGTTGCCTTCCACCTATCTCAGCATCGCCTATTTTGCCCCGTTTGAAAAAAGCGAATTGTATAATCAAGTAGTCAACAACGGCATTTACGATCCGCCCAAAACGTTGGAAGAAATCCGCAACGGAGCATTGATTGAAAAAATTCATTCTACCTTCAGCAGCGTTTCAGACCGGGACTATCATGTTATACGTTCCTGTTTTCTTCTGCAAGATCTTTTTTCCCGAGATCCTTATTCAAAAAAGGAAAAAAGCGGGTCCTTTATTACGAAATCTGTCAAAACGATGGTCCTAAATATACGAACTTTACAGTTCAAACAATGGTTACGGGGCACTTTTTATTCCGCAAAATACTTCATTTCAATTCTACTTCATGCTCTTTGTTTTCCGGGAATCAGAAGAAAATACGGTTTTCACTTTAACATCCGCAGGAACTAAACGACACTCCCATTCTCTTTTTTTCTATATAACAGCAATTTATGCCGAATACTCAAATGAAAAAGCATTTTATCTCCAAAAACAGAATCACTCCGACTGATGCAGCGGCAGTTTTCATATGCATCGGACTGTTCTTATTTTTGTGGTATGTTGCACGTGTTGGATTCGGTCCGATAGATGAGAGCTTTTATTACACCATCGTGATGCGTCGCCTCATGGGAGACAGACTTCTCATTGACGAATGGCATTTTGAGCAGCTTAATTCTTTTCTGCAGATCCTCCCCTATTGGGTCATCCGAACGCTGAAAGGGTCAACCGAGGGTATTATTCTGTCCCTTCGCTATGTCTGCGTCGGCGTAGGGCTGATTTTGTATTGGTTTTTTTATGGACGGCTGCGCCGATTCGGCGGTTGGGGACTTGCCGCTGTCGTCCTCTTTTCCTCCTTTGTCCCCATGACCATTCTGACCCTCAACTATTATACCATGGCGTTGGAAGGCCTGCTCGTTGTCTGCACGATTCTTTTTTTGGGGAAAGAAGAAAAAAGCCCTCCCATCCTGATTTTCACGGGAGTTGTATTTGCCTGCGTCGTTGTCGCGGAACCGCTGATCGCCTTTGTTTATTTCATCTGGACCCTTCTTACCGCCATGCGGTTTATCTCATCCAAAAAGGGAAAAGACCGCTTGTCATCGTTTTCTTTTATCCTGAATACCAGAAGCTGGCTTCTCATCACCGCCGGTATCGTTATCACGGCGACCGTATTTCTGATCTGGCTTCTGAGCGGCAGTCCTCTGCCGGAAATCATAAAAACCCTGCCGGAACTGATGAACGACTCCGAGTACGCGGTTTCAGACGGCGTAGGGACCAGCATCTTTCAACCGGAAAGACTTGCGGAACCGATCCGTTATTTCGGAATTGCACCTCCTCTCGGCGGAGCGGTTGTTTTTGTGCTGGCGCTGATCGCCCGCAAAAAAGGGAAACTTCCCGTCTGGCGCAAAAAACTGTTCGTAACAGCCTGTCTTTGCTTTGCTCTCTGCTTTGCCTGCGCTGCCGTTATTACGGCTTCCTGCGATTACCTTCCCCACGGGTATGGTCCGACCATGCTCTATTTTTACTATTTTCAGAATACGCCGGTCCTACTCTTTTGCCCCGTTTTTGTCGTTCTCTGTGATCGGTTCGACCACCGACTCCTCTGTTTCTGGATTCTGGGCTCCGCGGCCTCCGCGATGATCGATCTGGCCTCGGATATTGTCATCGGCATGGGCGCGCCGGTGGCATTTCCCGCAGCGCTGATCGCCTTCCGAACGGCACTGCAGGAAACCCGGCCCGCTCGGACCAATGCTCCAGTGTCAAACAAAGAGACGCCGCGCAAACGAAGGGGATCAATTGCGCCGGTATGCGCCGCAATCGCCATGGCCAGCCTGATTGTCTGGGAAGGCTTCGGTTTATATACCCACGGATTTTATCCGGTGGTAGAGGGAATCGCGAACACCAGCGATGATAAGGCGCTCGCCGCGACGGTAGAGCGCGGTCCCTTGAAGGGAATACGGACAACCGCGAGGATCAACGGGCTGTACGAAGAAATCCTCTCTGATCTGGACGTCATCAAAACACAGACGAGCGGCCGCGTTTACATTACCCAACTGGTTTCCTATTTCTATCTCTATATGGAGCTGCCCATCGGGTCCTATTATCCCTGGTATGTGGACGGCGAGAGCGAAACCAGGCAGCTGAAGTATTGGGAACTGCACCCGGATAAACGTCCGGAATTCATCTACGTCCCCGACTATGATTTTCTGTATGCCTCTTACCGGGACAATCCACTTACGAGGGACTGGGCACAGGAAAAGATTTCCTTTTTACAAAGAATTTGTGACTGCGAAATAACCAGAGGCAAAGCAGGATCTATCATACATGTATTCAAATGGAACGAAATATCCTAACAGACGATTGTTGCAGGCTTATAAATCAGTCGGATACCTTCACGGTCTGAATGCAGCTGTAAATTGAGGAAAAAAATGGAAACAAAAAAGACGCGGCAATATCAAAAAAGAGACACTCTGACTTTTGATCTTTTTCCCTTCTTCGTAGTTCTAGTTTTTTTTGTATT
This sequence comes from Oscillospiraceae bacterium, assembly GCA_902788995.1. Lineage (GTDB taxonomy): Bacteria > Bacillota > Clostridia > Oscillospirales > Acutalibacteraceae > RUG806. The sequence goes on along the minus strand of CADAMO010000002.1, from coordinate 53,546 downwards.
GGCTATTGTTCTCTTTTTTTCTGTGCATTACGGAATACAAAACGGAGATGAGACGTTTTATCTGTCAGAAACCCATCATCTTCTGATGGGAGATCGATTGATAACCGACATCTGGAGTATCACTCAGTTTTCCGCATTGTTTCAGTATATTCCAATGAAGCTGTATACCTTGTTTTCCGGCGGTACAGAGGGTATTGTTCTCGCGATGCGATATGCATCTGTCGTGATGAAGCTTATCGCTTTTATTTTTGTTGTTGTTTTTTTACGAAAATACCGTTGGTGGACACTTCTTGCTGCCGTCATCGTTACATCATATCACCCCCTGGGCTTTCTGACGATTTGTTACTACTCTATCGCATTGTCAACTGCACTTTTGACAGGATTGATTCTTTTTACAAAAAAGAATCTGACGACCACAAACCTGATAACGGCAGGAGTCCTGTTTTCCTGCTGCGTTCTGGCGGAACCTCTGACTGCATGGGTTTATTTCGCTTATTCTGTACTTGTAATAGTGTGTTATGTAAGAAAAAAGAGGAAAAAAATCTTTTTAAAAAGTATGCAGCGCCTGTTGACCAAGCAGACATGGTTTGGTATTACAGGCGGTGTGCTGATCTCTTTCATCATCTTTCTTTCCATCCTGCGGATCGGTGAAAACGCCTCTTTGATTTGGAAGAACCTGTCATCATTCGCACAAATACTATCATTCCATTCCCAGATGAGTTTTACTGAAAAAATAAAACTTTATCTTTGGCAATCCGGATATGTCTTTAATGTTTCAGCAGTCATCTTTTTGGTCGTCATATTGCTGTTTGGAAAAAAGCTGAAAAAATACCGCAACATAACTGCGCTTACAATGTGTATCATTTTTGTCGGCTTGACAGTTTCTCTGTTCTTAAAAAATGGTGTGCGGCTTTCTGCCATTTATTTAACAGATTTTAAACCGCTACCTTTGTTTTTTCTTGGCTTTGCCTCGTATTTACTTACCGAAAAAAAGGATAATATGCTCTTCGGTTTTTTCATTTTTGGCTCCGCGACTTCTTTCGGCATGGAGATCGTGTCCCGGATTGCTTTTGGAGCAGGCTGCGTGATTTCTGCTCCTGCATCAATCCTGCTGTTCCGATCGCTTTTTTTCGAGCTGCTGGCTGAACACAAAACGAACAATACAGCAAAAGACAAGACGTCTCCTCTGGAAAAAATAACAACAATCGAAAAAGAAAAAAAAGCACGTTTTTTATCGTCACTTCAAACACTATTATCAAAAACCACGATATGCATTTCAATTGCAGCACTTTCTGTTTTGCTTGTTTCTGAAAGCTTTTATTGTTTCTATGCAAGGCTGTTCCAAACACCCGAGTCAATGGTCTCTGCCAATCTCGATTCTTTCATTGACAGAGGCCCCTTAAAAGGATTAAAAACAATTCCCATGCTGAAGGAGGAATATGACGCGGTACTTTCTGATATGGATACAATAATGAAACAACCCCCTTCTTCTCTTTTTGTAATGGGTTATTGTGCATGGGGTAACCTGTATACCGAATTACCATATGCCTGTCCTGCCATTTATGCCTTTGACACCGTTGAAAGCCGGGAATACCTTGAATATTACTGGCAAATGTATCCTGAACGGAAATCAGATTGTATTTACATCCCGTATCTTGATATGGATTATAATATTGATCGCAAAACCGCTGACGAAAAGCTCAGTTTTTTACAGGCGCACTGCGATATGTCAGTAACAGAGGGAAATATCGGCTATATTGTTCGAATAAACAAATGGTTATCATAACAAACAACAGTATAAGGAGGTACTTTCTTGTCTGCGATTCAAAATTTTGTAAAGCGCCACAAGATCGGATTTGCTTGCCTTTTTTTCCTGATCCTATATGAATGGTTATATGTCAACAACGGTACTTTTTGGAGTGTGAATCCTGTTACTTATTCTCTTTATGTAATGGATTACTCCATGGGCTTCTGTTCCCGCATTCTGCCCGGCGCGGTTTACGGTGCGCTGATAGGTCAATATCAGTACGGACCGGTCAGTGCTTATGTCACAGTATTCTTTCTGCTGCTGCTGGCCGCAATTGCCTTTTTTATGGAGCGGTTCTTCAACGCCGCTGCACCGGAGAACAAAAAAACCTGCCTCGTGCTGATATTTTTCTTTTTGTCCGGTCCCTTTACCTTCGGTATCCTCACACGGGAATTCGGAATGCTGGATTTATATTGGATTCTGTTTTTCGCAGTTGCCCTTCTGATATTACCGAGAAAACGGCTGAAATGGCTGCTGCCGCTCTGTGTGACTGGAATGATCTTCATCCATTTTGCTGCGCTGTTCTGTTACGCCGCCGTACTGCTGACTCTTCTGTTGTTCTTTGCGGCAAAGACAAAAGACCGGAATGAAAAAAAACAGTATTATCTCCTGTTCGGCATCTGCTTGCTCATCACAGTAGGGCTTTCCGGTTATTTTATTCAGTTTGAGAGCGAGAATACAACCTACCCCGTAGAGGAATTCAACGTGATCCTGCGGGAACGCGGCGTGGTTTTTCCTGAATACCTTGACAGTACGCTCTATAGGATGACCGACAGTTCTATTGCAACTCCGGTTTATGATCATGGGCGATTTACGGTTGATCCCGACTCAACAGGAATTGTCCGCTTTGTCCAATGGATTCTTTATTACGTCTGGGCGGCGATTTCGTTTCCGCAACAGTATTCGCGCCTATGGTACCTCACTCTGCTGGAGTTGCCCATTGCATGCCTGCTGATTGGATTATTGATTTCATACTTTCGCCAGAAAGAATGCATTATGCTTCGATTTTCCGTCATTCTGATGCTTTTGTTGTTTTTCGGAACCTCTGCTGTTGGATTTCTCTTTTCGTCAGACACATTCCGCTGGATGGCACACGCCGTCATCGACCTGTTTATCTGCACCTTTACAGTGCTCTATTTCGATTGGCGCGAGGGTTTCCAGAAAGCGAAACACATTTTCAAAAGGGTCGGGGTTCCTCCGATGGCAGTCTATGGATTGGTGTATGCACTAACCTCTATGGATCCCTATGCATAACATGACCAATTGTTAAACAAACATGTAGAATAACAAAAAATATATCAAAAACAAGAAACGCATTCACATCGGACAGACAGTCCTCAATATCGAAATATTGATTCTGCAATGCGCGGATTTCGAACTCGTCTTTATTCCGTCATATTACACATTTTCTTGATAACAGACAGATAACCTGCGAAAAATCTGCTTCGCAATCCGCATGCCCGATTTGTGCAGTGTTACCCTTGGTTTTCGGTCTTTTATCGGTTATCTATATAGATTGACAGGGATTTCTATGCTTCGAAGAATTGACAAAAAGATTTTGTTCACGGATCTTGCAGCCGTAGGTGTCGCTGCTGCAATCTTCATTTATTTCAGCTTTCTGATCACGCGGGCAGTAAATACGCCGGATGACAGTTTTTGTCTTGGCATGGTGCAGCGCTTTGCCCACGGGGACCGCCTTCTGATTGAAGAATGGGGCGTAGAGCAATTTTGCACGATTTTGTTATGGATTCCTTACCACATATACGTGTCCCTTTTCGGCAATGGGACTACCGAGGGACTGATTCTGGCAATGCGAATACTGTATATAACCATAAATCTTGCTCTATATTGCTTTCTTTACATCCGCCTGCGGCGGTTTGGCCTATACGGACTGACTTGCGCAGCGCTCTGCTGCACTTATGTGCCGATTATGACCTTATCTCTGACGTACTATTCCATGGCGCTGCAGGGCATGATAATTGTTTGCACAATTTTTTGTCTGAAGGAGAATGGACGCCCATTTTCTGCCGCAGAGTTATTGTTTGCCGGGGTCGTTTATTCCGCGAGCGTAATAGCGCAACCCTCTCTATTGGCGCTCTGGTTCCTCTATGGGTTCTTTGTGCTGCTCCGCTCGGTTTTGCGCCGGTGCGGAATACATTTCGCGGAGGCGTATGATTTTCTGCTGTCGGGCAGGACTTACGGTATATTTTCGATCACGGTCCTTCTCGGGGCGCTGTTTGTATTCTGTGTGATTGCATTTGGCAGCGATCTGTCAGAGGCAATCCGCTCTCTTCCTGATATCCTCAGCAACACGGAATACGATTTCGGAACCGCGTCCGGAACAGTTCCGATTTTCGCACAAAAGCTTTTGGGAATGGTTCACCTCTATAACGGCGTGAATATCGTTGGCTGTGCGCTTTCGATAACGGCGGCTGTGGTCTGTAGAATCCAAAAGAAAAAGGGTCGGGAAATTTCCGACCTTCCGGTGCTATTGCTATCAGGATTGTTCGCTTTAACAGCAACGCTGTATGGACTCGTACAGTTTATTTTCTCCGGTTTTGATGTTAAGACCGCAAGCCTGTACCTGAGCACGCATTTTTTGCCAATCGTGATATTTGGACTGGTTTGTCACATCCTGACGAGCGTTAAATCCCCTCGTCTCTTCCTTCTTTGGTGCGCCGGTCTATTTGTGAATATTTCGGTGGATTTGGCTTCCAACATCCAGATGTGTTTCGGGGGCAGTATCTCATTCATCGCCGCCGTTCTTCTGTTCGAAAGAAAACAACGTGAATACGGCGCCGCACTGAAATCTGCGAAGAAACAGAAAAAAGGAGCGCAAGGGGGTATGCGAAAATGCCTCTGTCTCTGCCTAACGCTTACCCTTTTTTCGGACATAGCTGTCGTCGGCGGGTATGCCGCAGCACCGATCGTAGAAAAGGTCAACAACCGTCTGAACGGCAGACAGCCGCTGAACGCAGTGATTTCATGTGGTCCACACAAGGGAATCCGGACCACCGAAAGGATCAAAACTGTATATGAAGGGTATATGGCAGATATGGATCGCATCAAAAAGCTGAACGTCTCCGGAGGTTCCGTTTTGATATTCGATCTGCATCCGATCTGCGGCCTTGCTCTGAACGAGCCTTATGCCGCCTATTCGCTCTGGACAAACGAAGAGGAGATCATTCCGAGAACGCTCCGCTATTACGAGGTTCATCCGGAAAAACGACCTGAGTTCGTCTATATCCCCTATTATGAAGAATACTCCGGTCTGCCTTACAAAGAGATAGAACCTTCTGTGCTCACACAAAAATTCAGTTTTTTTGAAACCGCATGTCGTTTTCAGAAAGAGGAGGGGCGTTCAGGCGCAATCCTTCACGTGCAGCAGTGGTTTGATGTGCCGGTCGTTTCCCGATTCATGGAAGATTTTATGAAGACCTGCACCGGCAAGTAAAAATAAAGAGCCGAATAATAGGATCAAAAAAGATCGAAATGTGACGTTTCCATAAACGTGTGCATATAAATCATCCACCAGATGGTTTTTCAATCCTGCATATCATGCGACGTGGAGAATCTCATGATCCCGCCCGGTTCAGATGATACAATCATCATGTTTTTTTGTATTTTGAAGCATTTACATTATATAAGAATCCGAAGTTCTTATTCTAAGCTTTTCACATGCAAGGGAACACTCAATTTTGTTGATTTAAAAGATTGGACGCAGTTAAGTTTCTTTTGATTGTAAACGCATAACAATTTTGGCTTTATTAGGTTATTCGAGTTTTATAATCGACAATATACAAACAGAAAAGAGAATCGGAAAATGAACTTTCTCACATCGCTGCGGAACGTAAAAAAAAGCGTATGGCTGTCGTCAATGATCGGGGCTTTCCTCCTGTCTGTCGCGGTCTGTTTGTTCCAGAATAACAATGCATCCACATTCCGGGAACCTGCTTTCCGGCAGTTCGTCATCTGCTGCGTCGCTTTCTTCGGCGCGGCGGCGTGTATTTTTTCATTGCGTAACATATGGTTTGCCGCTGCCGTCACATTCTGCGGCGCTACCCTTGTCGCCATCTTTGCCCGCACCTACGCCGTTCTCTTCCTTGCGGTCTTGCTGCCAGGGCTTTTGTGGCTTTTACTGCTGCGGTATTTTTCAAACAAGGAACGGCAAAAACTGTTTCTGCCGCTCTCCTGCGGGCTGTCCGCGCTGCTGCTGGCCGCCATTGTCTTTCTTCTGATAAAGCTCCCTTTCGCGGATGGCCTGTTTTCATTCTTTCGCCCCTCGTACAATAATACGCTGAAGGATTTCTGGCTGCTGGTTTTCTTCTTCGTTCTTTTTGCTATCTTCTTTTATTCGATGCAGCGGCAAAATACCGAAAAAAAACAGGCGGCAAACAAAAAAAAGAGAGGAAAAACAACCGTTTCCTCTCCCGATCATTTTCTTGTATTATCCGCGGTCCTGACGCTGCTGTTTTTTACAGACGCCGCGCTTGTGCATATCTTTTACTGGTATTCCAACGAAGGGTTTGCGCCGTACGCGCTGTTGATTGACTTCTGCTGCCTGTTCCTTCTGCTCGGTCTGTTTGCTTTTCCCGCCGCGACAGAAAGGCAGACCGGCGTCACCGGCCGTTGAGCCGGGATAAAAACGCCTGATCCCTCCGATACGCCATGTAACAAACGAACACCCCGTTGATAAAGAAGATCAGTTTCACATATTCACCTGTAAACAACTGAAAACAGTGTACCGTCGACAACGCCGCGTTCAACGCAAAAACGGCGTATGCGACAGGGAAAAGTCTCTGCTCTGCAGATTCGTTCACTTGACGTCCGCGTTTTTTCGCGGGCGTTTTTTCCGTTGTCCGCAAGGAACGAACACTCTTAACAAACAACCATATCCAAAACGCGGTGATCAGGATCAGCCCCGCAAAGCAGACGAAGGCCTCGCCAATGGGGTCGCTTCCCGGAGAACCGCCTCCGTTCTGAACCATGTACCGCCAAAGCCGCACACGGAAGAAAACCGTAACGACCGTACAGAGAACAGAAAGCGGCAGCACAACCTTTCCTGTTTTTGTCTTTTCCCGCACACATTCCCATACGGTCGCCTGCAAAGCAACCGGAAGGCACAACCCTGCAAAAAACGGCGAATTAAACCACATCACAACCGCGGCGGCTGCCGCGATCCCCAATGAAACAAGGGGCTGTTTGAAGACAGCGGACAGAATCAAACATACAGCCAGCACGGCAAAGGCGAGCTGCCACTGCGTGTTTTTCCCGAACACCGATCTCGTAAAAGCGTCCATGGAGACAAACGCCGCCCCCGCGATGACGGCCAGCCATACGGCGCAGAGAATGACGGTCTTTTTGCTGTAAACCTGTTTTTCCATCGCTTTCCCCTTTCTCACACGTATGGGTTGAGCACGGTAAAGAACCAGATACCGTAATACAGCGCGGCTGCGGGCGGCGGGATGTGCGCTGCTTTTTCCGCAATGATATCGAGAATCGCTTCTTTTTCCTTATATATCATGTACAGCACCAGGGAAAACAGCACCAGAAAGCCCTGCGCGATCCACCGGACCGAATCGGAGGATATGGGAATGATCGCCAGCGCGCTGACAGGATACAGCGCCATCATACAGAAGTACGTGAACCGGGGAAGGAACTGTCCCTTTGCCGCCTTGCGCTTTCGGTGCAAAACGGAATAGAGCAGCACGAGCATAGGAGACAAAATCGCCGTCAGCAGCAGCATCTGCCCCACCGTCTTTTTCAGCCCGTACCAGTCGTTCTGCGGGTAATAGCCGACGTGGGTACGGAGCATATAAGACAGCTCGTTGACCGTCCTCTTGAACACGTTATCCGACATGTTCGGGAAGTGGTCGATAAAATCAATCTCCTTATAGTACGCATATTGCTCTTCCAATGCCGGCGTGTCGTGCAGGAAATCGTCGTAAAGCATGTGGTCGAAATAATAGAGCATCTCCACACCGCGTTCGGTCAGGATCTCGTTGAATTCATCCACGGTATAGACGACGTTCTTTTTTTCGTTGATCTCAAAATAAAAAAATGTGCCCGAGACCAGCGTTACGCTCGCCAGAAACACCGCGATCAAGCGGCGGCGGTCTGCCTTTTCCGTTGCAAGGGTCAGCTCATAAAGAATCAGCACCCCGCCGAACAGCACCCAGTTGAACAGAGATGCATATTGGATCATCACCATAGGCACAAACAACAGCGGCAGCAGCCACTGCGTTTTTTTATGCTGAAGCAGCACCACAAAGGAAAGCGCCAACAACAGCCAGTGGGTATCCAGCATGCCGAACTGAAAGAAATAGATACTGAAAGCGGCAGGCCCGGTCAGGTAAAACGCCAGCAGACAAAGCCCGATGCGGCGGCCGTTCTCCGGCAGCGCCAGCCAGAAACATTCCAACACCAAACTAAGCGCCGCGCAGAACAACAGCAGCAGCACGCACACATAAACCGTAGCCGCGGCGGGCGTAGGTTCTTTGACGAACAAATTGAAAACGGCCCCTATCAGAAACCGGCCCACGAAGCCCATGCTAAAATCCACTGCGTAAAAATAATATTCAAAGATGCTCACTTCCGGCGGGGCGCAGCGACGTACGATCACCAGACCGTAAAACAGCAGGAACAAAAAGATACAAAGCGCCGGGATATGCCGACGCAGCCCGGACGGCATCTTCGCCGTCGTCCGGCGCAGCCTGATCGCGTATCCGTTGTCCTTTGATAAAAGCATGATCGAAAAACCTTCTTGTCAGAAAAGCGTATACACAAAACCGAGAATACTGCTGGAGGAGATAAAATAGAAGAAGAGGCCCAACAGCAACAGCACAAGTAAAACCGGGAAAAGAAAAAACTGCCGTTTTTCCGCCATGACGCCCAGCAGCGAGGTCAGGAACCGGAACCGTCCGGAGGAACTGCTCCGGAAAACGTTCTGGGTATCCGCGGAATAATAGGTGTCCGCAGAAGCAGCCGGCTCCTTCCAGGAGGCGAACTGATATTTTTTCCGTTGCCGGCCCACGAACGGCAGGCTGAACAGACACAACACCAGATAAACGGGAAGAAGAATCAGGCGGAGCAGGTACTTCCCGATGCAATCCGTCACGGGACGCAGCTTCCAAAGAAAACGGAACAACGACGCGGGAAACAGCAGATAGATCAGAAGGATCAGCAAAAAGGAGCAGGACGCCGCATAGGACAACGCCTCCTGCGCCCCGACGGCCGCCAGCCCCCGCACAAAAAAGACGGCGGCCAGCACCACGCAGAACAGGCACAGGAACAATCCCGTCGTCCCGACCTCCTTTCGCAGCTTCCGATCGTCATAATATTCAGAGAAAGAAGCGAATCCGGAGGAACTTTGTTTTTGTTTTTTCATCGGTTCACCAGCCTCCCTTCGGCGCTTCGGCCGTCTGGGCCGATTTATCAAAGAACCGGCCGCCGACGATCAGAAAATCAATCTGCGAGCGCATAAAACAGCGGTACGCGTCCGCCGCCGTATTGACGATGGGCTCGTTGTTCGTATTGAAGGAGGTGTTGATCAGGATCCCGTAACCGGTCAGCCGTTTGAATGCCTGCAAAACACCGTACACAAAACGATCATCCTCCCCGTTCACCGTCTGGATCCGGGCGGAATAATCGACGTGGGTCACCGACGGGATATCCGAACGGGCCAGCGATGCGGTATCCTCCACCCGCTCCGCCCGCTCCACGGGCAGCCTGCGGGACGGCCGGACAGGGAAAGTGAAAAGCATATAGGGCGATGTGCCCTCTATCTCAAAGTAATCCTTTGCGTCCTCTTCAAGGACGATGGGGGCGAACGGCCGGAAGCCCTCGCGGAATTTGATTTTTTTGTTCAGCCGCTGCAGCATGGCGGGGTCTCTGGCGTCCGCCAGAATGGAGCGGTTCCCCAGCGCCCGGGGGCCGAATTCCGCGCTGCCGCAGGCCACGCCGACGATCTTTCCTTCCGCCAGCAGCTTTGCCGCCTTTTCCTGCAAAGCCTTGCGGGACATGGTCGTCCATTTGGCGCCAAGCGCCCGGAGCGCTTCGTCGTCCGCCTTGCTCGTATCCGGGATCCGGTAACCCAGCAGAGAGCCCTTCATCCCGTCTTTTGCGGACGCCTGTTTTCCCGCCTTGGCAGTGGAATAATACGTGGAAAGCGCCGCGCCCACCGCGCCGCCCGCGTCTCCGGCGGCCGGCTGGATCCAGATATCGTCAAAGATCCGGCTTTGACGCAGCAACCCGTTGGCGGTAACGTTCAGCGCCACGCCGCCCGCCATCACAAGACGCCGTTTGCCGGTTTTTTCCCGCACGTGCCGCGCCGTCAACAGCAGGATCTCGTTCGTCACCTGCTGGATGCTGGCGGCCACGTCCGCATGGAAAGACTCGATGGGTTCCGTTTTGGCGCGCATCTTTCTGCCGAACAGCGCTTCGAATTCCGGGCGGAAGGTCTTCAATCCGTAAGTATAGGAAAAATAGTTCTGATTCAACAGAAAGCTGCCGTCCGGCGCGATCCGGACCAGCTCTTTTTTGATCAGATCTGCATAGACGGGCTCGCCATAAGGGGCCAGCCCCATCATCTTATACTCGCCGTTGTTGATTTTGAACCCGGTATACAGCGTAAAAGCGGAATACAGCAGCCCGAGGGAGTTCGGATAATCCAGTGACTCCCTGATGGCGATATTGCCGCTCTCACCGGTGCCCCATGTAAGGGAAGACCACTCCCCGACCCCATCCACCGTGAGGATGGCGGCGTCGTCAAAGGGAGAGGGATAATAGGCGGACGCCGCGTGCGCCAAGTGATGCGGCACGTAATAAAACGGCCCGTGCCAGCCCAGCTCTTTCCGGATTTTGTTTTCGATCCACAGTTTATTGGTTACCCAATCCGGCATGGCGGTGAGGAACTGCGGCAGGCTCTTTGGAACGTTGAGGAAAATACCGGTCTGGATCCGCTCGAATTTGGTGGTGACGTTTTCATAGAACGCCACCGCGGAAAGCTCCTCCGGCATCAGACCGGCGGAGTCCAGACAAAATTTGATCGCGTTGATGGGGAAAGAGGCGTCGCCCTTTTTGCGGGTGAACCGTTCCTCCTCCGCCGCAAAAAGAATCTCACCGTCGCATATCAATGCGGCGGCGGCGTTATGGTAAAGGGCGGAAATACCGAGAATATACTGTTCCATCCTTCAAGCCTCCACCTTTCCCGTAACGGCGACCGTCAGCAGTCCGGGCCGCTCCGCATGGATACACAGCGAGGTGACCTGTTCCTCTTTTTCCGACCGCCAGACGAAGGGAGCCTCCGGCGTCGCCTCCCACGGCGTTACAGTATTGTCGTCATAACCGAGCTTTTCATTCACCGTCGTATACCACAGGCTGACCTGCTGCCCGGTTTCTCCCTCAATGCGGACCTCGGACAGATTGACGGGATTTTCAAACGAAAGCTTGATATAGCCCTCTTTGATCGGATTGCGCAGGCAATAGGGCGCAATCTCAACTTCATACATATAACGCGGGACGGCAACGTCGGGGTAAACGAACGTACAGACGGATCCGGTTTCACTTTCAGAAACGGTCCGCAGATCAATATCCCCCGGCATACGGTCGTTGACGGAAACGATCCGGCTGTTGAGATCGGTTCCGCTCGGCTGCCCAAGAACGTCCGCGTAATCCCGCAGCAAAAAGTCGCAGATATATTCCGCATAAAACCGATGCGCGGCGCTGCCGGGATGGACGTTCATGGCGTTCACCGTAATATTTTTTTTGTGCTGATTGGCTCCGTATTGTTTTTTGAACGCTTCGCAGCTGTTGTAATATCCAATGCCCGTACCTTCGAAAATATCCTCCAGCGGACGATAAAGCTCTTCCAGCAGCAGGCTGTTGGTTTCGTTGGGCAGCGTCACCACCACAGCGGGCAGATCACGTTCTTTTGAATACGCCGCCAGCGGCTCCACAAAATGCTCCCGATAATAGGGCGTCAGATCGTCGTCCAGCACGGAAATATAGGAATCCTTATAACGGTCGCCGTATTTTTTGGTATAAAGCGTTTTGGCGTCCACATAGGCGTAAACCTTCTGGGCGAACCGCGGCAGCGTCTTTTCCAGCCAGGTAAGAGACGGGATCACCAGCCGCTGCGGCATCGCGCCGAAGCCGTTGCCTGGCCGCATGGCGTCGTTGAACACATAGCCGAAGATCACCAGGTCGGCGGAGAAATCCTCCGCCGCACCGTCCACCAGCCAATGGAGTTCTTCATAGCCGGTGGCGCCCTCCGCCGCGACCGCGGAGACCCGCACGTTATACCCCTGTGCGCGCAGCATCCGCTCCATCTGCCGCCAGAACAGCTCGTTGCGGTTGAGTGAAGCCTCACCCCAGGTAAAAGAATCGCCGAGGACCAGAATGTTGACGGTGTCGTCGTCATAGTCCGCGGTGGTTTTCAGATTATCAATATAAGGATAGCGCAATGCGGAAGGGGCTTCTTCCTCCACAAATCTGTCATAATCGTCCGGATTGCTGAAAAACTGTTTCGCGTATACGTAGTTTTCCTCCGTGGTCAGCAGGGCGGGCACCGGCGTTTTTTCATAGCTCATCAGCACCGCGTTTTCGTTATCCGCATCTCCCGCGGAAAGAAGCTGCAGATTCAGTACCAATTCCGCAACGCCCATCAAAGCGCACAGAGAAACAAGCACGATCAGGAGATTCCTGACCGCCAGCAGGCGCAGTTTTCTTTGCGAATGAGAATCCTTTTTTTTCATTTTATCCTCTCCGGAACGGCTGTATTATCAATATGCGCCAAGTCTGCGGCAAATACGCCAATCAACAGAACAATCAGCTGATCCGGTTTCACCGGGCATACCGTTTCAACTGTTCGGCGACGAAAGCAACCTCCTCATCCGTGAGATACGGATAGGTGGGCACGGAGACGCAATTCTCCATCAGTTCCTCCGTCACGGGCAGCGACGTTTCGCCCACGGCATCCGTAAACACCTTCTGCCGGTGGCAGGGTGTCCGGTACTGTACGCCGGTCCCGATCCCCTTTTCCGTCATAGCGGCGATAAACCGTTCCCGGTCGTCCGTTTTCAGCACGAACAGGTGATAGGAATGCCTGACGTGGGGCGGCGCATACTGGCAGACCAGCCGCCCGGACCCCTTCACACTCTCCCGGTACAGCGAAGCGATGGCGTTTTTCCGTTCCGTGAAGGCGTCAAGCTGTTTTAATTTAAAAGAAAGCACCGCGCCCTGCAGCCCGTCCATGCGCATATTATAGCCCAGCTCGCGGAACGAGCCGTCGCGGCTGTCATGCGCTTTCAGGGCGTTGATCCGGGCAATCAGCGATTCATCCCCGCTGATTACGCAGCCCGCCTCGCCGAAGGCGCCCAGGTTTTTGGTGGGATAAAAGCTGAAACAGCCGGTTTTGCCGAAGGTACCGGCCTTCCGCCCCTTCCATTCCGACCCGACCGCCTGGGCGGTATCCTCGATAAAGGGGAGGCCGTGCGCGTCGCAAAGGCGCCGCATCGCCTCCACGTCGAACATGCCGCCGTAGAGGTGCACGCCGATCACGGCCTTCGTTTTCTTGTTGATCCGTTTCTCCGCGTCGGCCACGGAGATCTGCCAGGTGTCCGGCTCGATATCCGCAAACACCGGCTTTGCGCCGCACATCAGCACCGCGCCGGGGGTGGCCGTAAAAGTCGCGGAGGGGACGATCACCTCATCCCCGGGGCCGATCCCGAGGGCGCGGAGGGACAGCACCAGCGCACCGGTCCCGTTGCTGACGGAGGCGGCGAAGGGCGCGCCCGTATAGGCCGCGAAATCCCGCTCAAACGCATGGGAAAACTGCCCGTCGGAGAACTGTCCCGTCCGGCAGACGGTATCGAACAGGGCGAGATAACTCTCCCGGTTGATCGCGTATTCTCTTGGAAAATCGTACATCGGAACAGGATTCATAGACGGATACCTTTCAATTGCTCAGTCTTCGATTGTTGACCGGAATGACCATTAGAGCAGACACTGTCAGAATGTCAGCCATCAACAACCGTTACCGGCAATTCCCTTCCGTGATACACCGTCTCCCCTCTGCGCCTGCCGAACCACACCGTCTCGCGGGCATATTCGACAATGTCATTGAATTCCTTGTTCGGCCTGACTGTCAGCGCAATCGTCTTCCGGTTCAATGACGCTTTTTTGCCCTCCGCGACATTCTCAAAATATGAATAAAAATCATAGGAAAAATGGAAGGTTTTCTCAGTTTCGAATGGTTTTCGGATAATGGCTTGCTGATATTTCACCATTTCGGCAAAAACATCCGAATCGATGGAAAACCGATTCAAAAAGGGGGTCAATTCTGCAAACAGACCGTCAAAATCGCTGACGACCTCCAGAAAAGCGCCTTCCTCAAAAAACCAGGTGACATTCCCGAAGTCATCACGGTGATAATTCCAGTCGCCGGTCAAAGAGTTTTCATATTTCTCACGGAAAGAACGCCACAAAGAGCCGATTTTTCCCTCGGAGGCCATGATATAATCCAGCAGTTCCTGAAAGAAATCGTAATAGCTGACGATCCCCTCCGCCGTCAGATACATGGAAAAGCACCGCAGCAGCCCCAGGCTGTGGAAGCACTGGACGCAGACGGAGAACAGGTTGGCGCCCACCCAGTCGTCCCGGTTCATGGTGTTGGTAGCCCGGACGAGGTAGGAATACTCCTGCACCTCTTCGCTGCGGTTGATGGCGCTGTGGATATGGTTGAACGGGACCTTGATGACCTCAATCCCGTGCTGTTTGACATACGCCGGATCGGACATATCGGAGTTGGGCAGCATCTCGCAGTGGTAAACGCTCAGGGAGTTGTGCTGGCCGCTCTCAAGCAAACGGCAGATGCCACGGCAGAAGCTCTCCTTCGTCTCCCCCGGCAGACCGAGGATCAGCTCTGAATAACAGGGGATGCCCGCCTCATTGTAGCGGCGGACCAGCCCGGAAAAATGCTCCAGCGTCAGATTCTTTCTGCCGATATTTTTCAGCGCTTCCGGAGAGAGCGTCTGATAGGCCATCGTGGCCCCCTTGTCCATTCCCTCGGAGTTGAGGATCCGACAGATCTCGAATACCCGGTCCGCGCTGTTCTTTTCATAACAGGGGCGGAAGACCTTCGGATAACCGTATTGCCGTTTGGTTTCCACCAGCGCTTTGGCAATCTCCACGTCCCGGTCGAACATGCCGAAATTGGAATCGCCGCAGAAAATATATTCCACCCGGTGCTCCGCCAGCCAGCGGATCTCGCCCAGCACCTTTTCCATGGGGAAAAACCGCATTTTATGTCCCGCACACCAGTCGCAGTAGGCGCAGGAATAGGGGCAGCCCCGGTTGGTCTCCAGCACGGCCAGGAAATCTGTCTCTGGTTCAGCCGCGACAATCGCGTCAAATATGCCGCTGCAATAGGGGGAAGGGAATTTTGCCAGATCGTAATAGTACGCCCGCTCTGTCTGAACGATTGCACCACCCTGCCGGAAAGCGAGATTGGGAACGCCGCTCAGGTCGCCGGAAGGGAGCGCGCGCAGCAGGTTCACGAAGGTCTGCTCTCCCTCGCCGTACATCAGCACGTCGATATAGGGTTCTTCCTCCAGCAGTTGCGGAGAATTCTCACGCACAGAATGGCCGCCGAAAACGATAAGGCATCCCGGGTACTTCTCTTTGATCCGGGACGCAATAGCTTTATTGAATTCTATATTCCACACGCTGCAGGAAAAGGCGGCAATATATGGGTCTCTGAGCTTTTCCAACACGGAGGCGACTTTTTCTCTGTGAAAAATAAACGCCGGGAATTCGTATTCCGTAGCCAGGTCCGCCTGCGACAATGCATAGGAAACCATCGTACCCGCCGCATAGGGCAGATACACCGAACCTCCAAAATCGAATCCTACTTGTGTGAAATAAATCTTTTTTTTCATTTTTGTCCCGTCAGATATATTATTTCAAGGTATAGTGTAGCACAACGGAAATAAAAACTCAACATGCAAACAAAAAAAATAGACTGATACCATGCAAAAAACGCTCTCCCGGAATAATCCGGGAGAACGATTAATGTAGGAATGCTGCAGTCAAATCAGATAGCCAATCAGTCGGCTGGTTTTATTTGCTGAACAAATTCTTGATCATGCGGAAGAAGGAGATCAGCTTGCAGATGAAACCGTCATAGCCGAAGAAGCCGCCGGTCTTGCCGACATGATTTCTGCCGCACTTCTCGCAGATGCCGGTGGTGGTGCCGTTGTCGGGATCGTCGGTCGAAGAATTGAGGTCCGTGCCGCAGGCGTCGCACTTGCCGTCGCCGTTTTCATCGTGATGGCCGATGGCCTCCAGCGTGTCCTGCTCGATCACTTCATCGCAGACCTTGCAGATCCACTGCGCAACGCCTGTTTCGGTACAGGTAGGCGCGGTAAGAACTACGTACTCCGGCTTGTGCGTACCAAGAGGCAACTCAGTGGTCGTTTCATCGCCGCAGACCGTGCAGATCGTGACGGAAACACCGTTGCGCTGGCAGTCGCCCTCGTCGACCACGGTCACGTACTGATGCTCGCCGAGTTCGCCGTAGGATTCGCCGCAGACCTCGCAGACGGCTTTGGCCTGACAGGTCGCCGTGCCGCCGCGGTGGCCGTTGGCGGGCACTTCATCAATCTTTTTCGTTTCGTTGCAGTTGGCGCATTTGACCGTTGTAAAGCCGGCTTCCGTGCAGGTGGGCTCGGTAACGAAGAGAACGCTCCAGTTGTGGGTCAGCGCGGGGATCACGATCTCCTCCGCCGTGTACTTCTCAAGGCCGGCTGCGTCGGCGTAGTAGACGTCGCTGCAGCGGGAGCAGACGTAGTATTCGGGGTTGCCGGCAACGCCGCAGGTGGGCGCCTTGGCAGCCACTCTGGTCATATTATGGCCGAGCTTGTCGAGGATCTTCGTCTGAGACGCGTCGACGACAGCGGAACCGGCTTCGCAGCCTTCCACGGTGCAGTAACGCACTCTGGCGCCGTCCTCCAGACAGGTGGCCGCCTTGACCAGCTGCCATTCGCCCCAAACGTGGCCCTTGGCAGGAACGTCTCTCGGTTCGGTCAGGTTGACGCCGCAGTTGACGCACTTCTCATAGGCGGTCGTGCCCTTTGCGGCGCAGGTGGGCGCCACGGCCGGGATGGTCTGCCAGACGTGATCCAGTTTCGCTACCGCGGTGGGGGCCTGGATCAGCTCGCCGCAGACGTCGCACACGATCTTCGCTTTGATACCGGCGGTGTTGCAGGTGGGCGCCACAGCTTCTTCCACGGTCTTTTCCGTGTGCGGAAGCTTTTCGATCATCTCAACGACCTGATAGTCGCAGTTGGCGCAGGCGGTGATTTTCAGGCCTTCCTGTGCGCAGGTGGCTTCTCTCACGATAGTGGGCTCGCCCATGTCGTGGGGCAGCATCGGGATCGCTTCGCAGCCTTCCAGCACTTCGCCGCAGATTTCGCAGACTTTACCGGCGGTAACGCCTTCCGCGGAGCAGGTGGCGGGCACTTCCGCCACGTCCTTGGGTGTATGGCTGAGGGCCGGGATCGGCTCGGTGACCGTATCGCCGCAGCGCTTGCAGTATTTGGTTCTGGCGCCGTCGGTCTCACAGGTAGCTTCGGTGATGATCCAGGCGCTGTAATTGTGGCCCAGGGCCGCGATCTCGTCGCCGCCGACGACGGCGTCGCAGTTGGCGCACTTCATCACGGCGGAAACACCGGAGGTCTCGCAGGTGGCGGGCGTCTCGGCCGTCTGAACGACGGTGTAGGTGTGGGCCTTCATGGGCAGCCACTTGTAGTTGGTGAGGGTCTTACCGCAGACCTCGCAGATCTTATAGGAGGATTTGCCCATGGCCGTGCAGGTGGCGGGCTGGTCGGGCAGGGTCTTTTCGGTGTGCGCCGCCAGTTCGTCGTTCACGACCTCGGTGTAATCGCAGCCTTCACGCTTGCAGGCATAGGTGGTATAGCCGGGGATCGCGCAGGGCTTGTCGGAATCCGTATGCGTGCCTTCGTCCAGGTCATGGCCGAGGGCGGGCTGGGTTTCGGAAGCCGTGCTGCCCGGGGCGATCTCTCCGCAGCGGGAGCAGACCGTGCCTGCCGTATGACCTGCCTTGGTGCAGGTGGCTTCTTCCGCGGGGGTTTCCACGTAATTGTGGCCCAGGGCGGCGATCACGGCGGCTTCCGCCGTCAGCTCTGCGGCGCCGTTCTTGTCGGCAAACAGCTTGCCGCAGTTGGTGCAGGTGTAGTACTCAACGTTGCCGTCTTCGGTGCAGGTCGCCGCCTTCGCCGCGGTTTTGACCATGTTGTGGCCGGTGGCGGGGATCGTATAGGACGCCGCGATCACACGGTTGCAGACGGAGCAGACGATACCGTCGGATCTGCCGGGCTCGGTGCAGGTGGCGGGAGTGCCGGGGGTGGTCACTTCGGTATGATTCGTTTCGGCAACCTCGTTGCGCTTTTCCGTATGGGTCGCGTTGTTGGCGCAGACGTACAGGTCATATCCCTTCTCCGTACAGGTGGGGGCGACCGTCTCTCTGAACTCATACTTGTGGCCCATTGCCGGGATCACGCCGTCGGCGGAATCCGCTTCCACGTAGGCGTTGCCGTCGATGTCGTAGTATCTTGCGCGGGAGCCGTCTTCCGTCTTGACAAGGTCGCCGCAGAGGGCGCAGACGGCGGTGGCGTACTTACCGGTCGCCGTGCAGGTGGGCGCTTTGTAGCCGCTGTAGGTGACCACGGGCACGCCGCTTTCATTCTTGTGATCGAGCTTGGAAATGATCTGTTTGTAAACGTGGCCGCAGTCGGTGCATTTCAGGTACTGATAGCCGTCCTTGGTGCAGGTGGCGTCCTTGGCGGCTGTGGTATCGCCGTCGGGATTGAACTTGGCGGGCAGCGCCTGTACCTGGGCGCTCGTCAGCGTCTCATAGTGGTGCGGGAAGGCGTCGTAGATACCCTGAACGGTGATATCCTCCTCCACGTTTTTGTAGGTGACGGTGTAATCAATGCCGTTGACGGAGGCGGTATGGATGCCCTTGCCGTCGGAGCGCTCCCACTTCTGGAAGACGTAGTGATATTTGTCGTTGGCATGGACGATATTCGTCATGTTGATGACGTTGTCCGCGCCCACCAGCTTCACCGTGGGGGCGGTGACCACGTATCTGCTGTTCGAAGCGGAATCGTCGCGCTGCAGATCGTCGTAGGAAACGGTCTTTATTTCGTGTTTATAATCGCCTTCCAGATCGGCGCCGTCATAGTACACGAAGGTGACGTTCATGGTATTGACGCTGAACCGGGCAAAGAGGGACTTGTCGATGCGGGTCTGCAGGGTGGCGCCGGTGGGGGCGTAGTCGAAGGTCTCCTCCTCGGAATCCACGTTGCCCCAGCCGATGAAGGTATAGCCCTTCTTGGCAGGGATCACATTATCCGGATTGACGTCAAAGGTCACCTCCGCCACGTTGTTGATATCGGCGTTGCCGGTGGCGGTGCTGATATACTGGGTACCGGTCTGAGAAGCGGGCACGGGCGTCGCCGTAACGCCGTCGTGGGCCGCGTCATAGCTGAGCGTCAGGGCGTCATTTTTGTAAATTGCGTAATAGACGTATTCCGCGTCTCTGACGGCGTGGCTCTGCGCGGTCACCGTCGTCGCCACCGTCGCGTCGGCGTTGGTGGTCGTATCCGTCCGCCAGCCGCAGAAGGTAAAGGTTCTGCCGTCCAGCGTGATGGTCTTGTTGAAGCCTGTCTGCGGCACTGCCACATCTGCCGTGGCGGGGGTAAAGGTATCTGTCTTCAGCAGTGCAGTGGCCTGGGTGGAGGACGTCAGAGCGCCGGCGGCGGTATAGGTGTAATATCTGGCCGTAGTGGTGCACTCATACACCGGATAGAAGGTATAGTAATCGGTTGCAGGGTGAGGCAGCACATCCAGCGTCACCTCATAGTTAAACGAATTGCACGCTTCGCTGTCGTTAGCGGCGCTCCATCCCACCAGCGTGTAGGTGACGCCGTCAACCGTGTAAGTTGTGTTGACCAGTGAAGCATCCGGGAAGGTCACGGTTCCGGCGGTGTTGGTACCGGCAGCGGAACCGGACACGGTCTTTTGCTGCAGATTGCCGGACGCGTCGTAGTAGTTAAAGCGCGCGTAGATCGTGGTGCCGATATGCTTATACACAGGGTACAGCTCAATAGGCGTCATGTTGGGCGTATCGGACGCCTGCGGCACGTGGTTGACGCCGCCGGGCACCGTCAGCGTGACGGTAGGAGCGTTGTATGCAATCTCCGCCTCTGCGGCGCCCTCCGTCTGGGACCAACCCTGCAGCTCGTAGATACGGCCGTCGTTGGAATATGTGCGCTTGATGGAGTTATTCGCGCCATCTGCGGTAACGGCTGCTATGGGCATCGCGCCGGTGGTTGCGTCGCCTCCCACGGTCTTATCCATCGTCTTCTTGCTGTAAGCCGTAGCGTCGTCTACGTAGTAGTTGAAGTTGGCGTAGAACTTGGTGGTATCGTGGGAGTAGACGGGCATGAAGGTATGCGCGGAGGAAGTGGTGGCCACGTTGTGGGATGCGTCAAAGCCGACGGCCGCCGTCTGGCTCTGGCCACCCCAGGTGGCGGCGCTCTTCTCCGCCCAGCCCTTCAGGGTCCAGGTCTTGTCGTTCTTGGAGAGACTGGTCACCACGTCAGTGGTCTTGGGCGAGGTCAGCGCCAGCGTGGTGGCGGCGTTGTATGCCGTACCGCTGGACGTCTTGGTGGCGTCGGTGGCACAGTCCGCCTTGTACCAGTGATAGGTGTTGGTGATGGACCTGCTCCAGATGGCATACAGCGTCTTGTTGGTGCCGAAGGTCTGGCTGGTGTTATAATTGTAGGCGGAAGAGGTGGCGTTGTTCGTCGTATTCCAGCCCAGGAAGGTCCAGCCGCTGCGGGTGGCGTTAGGCATTGTCTCCTTGCCTGCCGTCCACTGCGCCGTCATGTTGTAATCGCCGCTGGTGGAAAGGTTAAGCATCCGGGAATTGTTGACGAACTTGCTCTGATAGAATTTGATATTCTTGGCGTGGATCACGTTGCTTGTGCCCTGTTGTGCGCGGAACAGCACGTACTTGTTGACTGAACCGTTGCCGGAAGAGCCCAGCGTCCACACGATCTTATAATGGACCCAGCTGCCGGTCATGGTGGCGGTAATATTGCCGTCCCCGCCGGTAGAGGTCCTGCCGTTGGAGCTGACAGACTTCGCAACATTCAGATATCCGGACGCGCCGTAGAAATAGTTGATCAGCGTACCGGTGCCGTAGGCGTCAAATTCCAGCGTGTATTCCTCGCCCGCGTAGAACGGGTTTGCAATGGTCCACTGGGCGAAATCCGTGTAGTTGTTCGCGCCGCCCGTGCCGCTCTTTTCGCCGGCGTTGTTGATAAGGTAGCCGGGCGTGGTGGTGGAACCGGCCCATCCGTTGAAGGTCCAGGTCTCCGTATCGCTGGTTCTGGCCGCGGTGCCGCCGTTGCCGTTATAGTTGATCGTATAAGCGCGAGTGAAACCATTGTTATTGATCTGCGTCTGCGCGCCATAGTTGATGGTCTGATTGGAGGTGGACCCACCGGTGGCGCCGTTGCCGTTGTACTTCACAGGGTAGGTAAAGCTGCCGAAGTTGGCGCTGTTTGACGTTTGTGCGCCAAGGTTGTTGTAGGCATAGATATGGGTGTTGTAATTAAGATATTCATAATTGTGGCTGCTGACTGCCACGTAATAGCGGTAGTTATAGGTGCTTCCGTTCACAGTCCAGCTGCCCGAAGTGCCGCTGGCGGCGGAGTTGGTGCTCCAGTTACTCTGGATGTCGTCCTGCCCGTTCAGATCCGTCCAGGTGGGGAACTGTACCCGGTTGATCGGCGCGCCGCCGTTGGTATTCACATAGGCGTAGGCCCAATAGCCGGCCACGCCGTCCCGGACGGTGGTGGTACGGGAAATGACGGGCGCCTTGGGCGTCATATAACCGCTCTGTGTGGAGCAGGCATTCGCGGCGTTGTTGATGGCAGTCTGGTTGGATGTGGTATAGCCGTCGTTCAGGTCGGCAAGGATATTGCTGGCCGTCGTCAGGGCGCTTTCGATATTCGCCTTGATGGTGCGGGGATAATTATAATAACTTATCTGGTTATATTTAGCCAACAGCGTGGCGTAGTTGCTGCGCAGGGTATTGGAATTGACCGTGGTGCAGGAGGATTTCTGACCGCAGTAGTTAAAGTCGCCGCCCGCGCCCGCGTTGGTGTCCTGATGGTTGCCGCTCTGGTCGGTCACGATCGTGTATCCGTTGTTCGTCAGATTGTTTTTTGCGGTATCGGATTTTTTGTTCTGAGACTTTGTGATAGAGGTAAGAGCCGGACCTGCTGCCCTGTCGGGGGTTGCCATCAGATAGAGGTCGTCGCCGCCGTTGCCCTTATTCAGGTCAACGCAGCCATCGCCGCCGGTAGGCGTCTGGGTGCATCCGCCGCCGCCGACCGCGTAGTAGGTAGCGCCGCCGTAGCTCACCGAGCTGGGATGGCCGTCGGCGACCAGAATTCCCTTGATGGCGACCGTGGGGTCTGTCGTAGTTTTGTAACCGGAGTGGACGTACTTACTGCTGTGGCCGTCGCCCGCGTTGAAGTTGCCGCTCCAGTCCGTCCAGCCGTTGTTGCTCAACCAATCAGAAGCGGCTCCGTTGCTGCTGGAGGAAAAGTAAAGGATCAACTGATAGATAAATTGTGTGCCGGAGGCATAGTAATACTCCGTGCTGTACGGTTTTGAATAACTGGAATACGCGCTGGCGGTGTTTTCTTCCTTGTTCATGAAGGTGACCATGGGAAGCATGGTCACGACCATCACCAGGGTAAGAAACAGCGACAACGCTTTTCTTCTGTTGGGGATCCTCTTCGTTCTCTTCAATCTGCTCACTGACCTTTCTGAATAAATTTGTTGAAAAACGGTCAAATCTATTGTCCCTATGGGACAATTCAACATTTTAATCATATAGAACAGAGAGAAAAAAAGCAATATAGACAAAGAAATGTTAATAGTTTGTTTACAAATAATGCACAAAAAAACTCAAAATAGTTCATCACGGATAATTTTAGGGTTACAATATGTCCAATGGTTTTTTCTGCATCCATTCCTCAACCGTAGGGGGGGCATCCTGACGCCCCTCACCGTGTTGCACCATCGGAATTCTTTCCCTTTGCGCCAAGACGTGCATTTACCGGAGGGCGACCGCTGAAAGGTTGTTTCCTTCCAAACGCGGGGCGTCAGAATACCTCCCCTACGGAATGATATATCACCGGACAATCCTATAAACCTGATGGCGGCATCCCACATTTATCCGTGATAAACAAAAAACCGCCCTGTAAAGGGCAGTTTATGATACCTTATCCTTACACCAGCTCCGCGATATCGAGGATGAGCCGTTCGGTCTTGTCCCAGCCGAGGCACGGGTCGGTGATGGATTTGCCGTAGACGCCTTCGGCGGGCTTCTGGCAGCCGTCCTCCAGATAGGATTCGATCATCAGGCCGCGGACCAGTTTTTTCAGGTCCGGGGACAGGCGCATGCTGTGGAGGATCTCCTTGGCGATGCGAGGCTGCTCGTTCCACTTTTTGCCGGAGTTGGCGTGGTTGGTGTCGATGATGACGCCGGGGTTCATAAGGCCGCTCTTTTCATACAGCTCGTGCAGCTTCATCAGGTCCTCATAGTGGTAGTTGGAGGCGTTCTGCCCGTTGCGGTCGGTGCTGCCCCGCAGAATGGCGTGGGCCAGGGGGCTGCCCCGGCTTGTCACCTCCCAGTTGGTGTAGACGAAGGTGTGGGGGTGCTGGGCGGCGGTGATGGCGTTCATCATGACGGAGAGGTCGCCGCCGGTGGGGTTTTTCATGCCCACGGGGATATCCAGCCCGCTGGCGGTGAGCCGGTGCTGCTGATTTTCCACCGACCGGGCGCCCACGGCCACGTAAGAGAGCACGTCTGACAGGTAGGGGTGGTTTTCCGGGTAGAGCATCTCATCCGCGCAGGAAAAGCCGGTTTCCTCCAGCGCCCGCAGGTGCAGCTTGCGGATGGCGATGACGCCCTTGAGCATATCCGGGTTGGCGTTGGGGTCCGGCTGGTGGAGCATGCCCTTGTAGCCGTCGCCGGTGGTGCGGGGCTTGTTGGTGTAGATGCGGGGGATGATGACGATCTTGTCCTGCACCTTTTCCCGCAGGTCCGCCAGACGGGCGATATATTCCAGCACCGCGTCCTCCCGGTCGGCGGAACAGGGGCCGATCACCAGCACGAATTTGTCGCTTTCACCGCGGAAGACCTTCTGGATCTCCGCGTCGTTCTCTTTTTTCCGCGCCGCCGCCTCGTCGGAGACGGGGTACATCTCTTTCACCACCCGCGCGTTGGGCAGCTCCCGTTTGAATTCCATGTTCATTGTCGTTACCTCTTGTTTCTTTATGTAGCACGGCGCCGTGCGCCGTTTGAGTCGTAAGTCGTAAGTCGCTCAACTTTCCCACTTGATGAATTATGCCAATTGGGAATTTGTCGAGATGTTTGGTTTTATGCGTAAACCTTTCCCATAACGGTAGCGCGGCACCTCAGTGCCGCTGTGAGGGAGAAGTTACATCACGTAGCACGGCGTATCACGCCGTCTGGCGTATCAGATTCATATAACTGGATTGCAGCTGAGAACTTGTTCCATAGGGTATCATGCCGAGGAAAACAAATCTTCGTGGGGAGCCGCCAGACGGCGCAATGCGCCGTGCTACGGTAGTTGTTTGCGCAAAAAGCGGCACTGAGGTGCTCCGCAACCTATTGCCTACTGCCTATTGCCTACTGCCTACTGCCTGATTCACCGGTCAAACTTCTCCCGCCGCTGGGTGGACAGCACCATCATTTCCCGCAGCTTGTCCTTTTCGTCGTTCAGGATATAGTCCCGCATGCGGCGGAACTGGGCCTCGAACAGGTCCATCTGCGCCACCAGCTCCTCCTTGTTCAGGGCGAAGAGGTTGGGCCACATCTTCTCGTCGATCTTGGCGATGCGGGTCAGGTCCCGGAAGGAGTCGCCGGAATACTTCTCAAACCCGTCGCATTCCTTGCAGGTCATCAGCGCCACCGCCACGCAGTGGGTCATCTGGGAGAGGAAGGCGATCATCTCGTCGTGCTCCGCCGGGGAGAGGGTCACGATCTGCTTGAAGCCCAGAACACGACCAATCTCCTCCGCCGTTTCGATGCCGGCGGGGGTGTTTTTCTCCGTGGGGGTGACGATGAAATTGGCCCCTTTGAAAATGGCCGCCCCGGCGTATTCCATGCCGCCGCGCTCGCGCCCGGCCATGGGATGGGCCCCGACGAATTCCAGATCCGGCCGCAGCGCAGCCTGAATGGAGGCCACGATGGTGCCCTTGACGCCGGCGGTATCGGTCAGCAGGGCCCCGGGCTTCAGCGCGTCCATATGCGCGAGGATCCACTCGTACACCCGCTGGGGGTACAGCGCCAAAATGACGATATCGAACTGCGAAAGATAGTCAGGCGTTGGGTCGGTCTCCCCGTGGGCCAGCCAGCCCCGTTCAAGACAGTAGCGCAGGTTTTCTTCCTTTTTATCCACCCCACCGACTTCAAAGCCCGCCTCGGTCAGCCCCTGCGCATAGCTGCCGCCGATGAGGCCCGTGCCGACGATGAGGATTTTAGCGTTGTGATTGATTTCCATGTTTGCTCCTTTTCAGTGGGAAGTGGGAAGTCGGAAGTCGGAAGTCCCGTGCACCAAAGGCCGCGGCCATCAACAGAGGGCTCCGATCCGGTCATATGATCTGCCGTCGTCAGACGGCAAACCGAGGAGCGAAGCGACCCCGGCGGCGCAGCCGTCGTTGACTTCCGACTTCCGACTGATGACTTCCGACTACGATACGCGCACCGCGATCCCCAGCCCGCGCAGCGCCTCCCAAAACCCCGGAAAGCTCTTCTTCACCGCCTCGGCGCCTTCGATGGTTCCGCCGGTTTGGGTGAGAAGGACCGCCAGCGCCATGACGATGCGGTGGTCGTTGTGGCCGCAGAGGGGTTCCGTGGGCTTCGTCAGCCCGCCAGGGAACACCGTGACGGCGTTTTCTTCTATCTGCGTTTTCACGCCAAACTTACCCAGCTCCCGCGCCATGGCTGCGGCCCGGTCGCTCTCTTTGATGGCAAGCCGCCGGGTGCCGGTGAACCGCCCGCCGTGGAGCGCCGCCGCGGCGGCAAACAGCACGGGACCAAGGTCCGGCGTGCCCGCGATATCCACCTCACAGAAGCCCTTTTGCAGCCGTTCCAGCAGCTCCACACACACCCGGTCGCCCTGAAGGCTTTCCGGGGAAAGCCCGGTCACGGTCACGTCACCGCCGAGGGCGTTCAGCGCGTAAAAGAACGCCGCGTTGGACCAGTCGCCCTCCACGTCGGCGGTCAGCGCCCGGTATGGCCCATGTAAAATGTGAAATACGTTCTCTTCCGTCTCCTCCGCCGCGACGCCGAACTGCCGCAGCACCCCCAGGGTGATGTCGATATACGGGCGGCTTTCCACCGGGGGAAGCACCCGCAGGGCGCTGTCATGCTCCGTCAGGGGCAGGGCCAGCAGCAGGCCCGTGATATACTGGCTGCTGATATCCCCCCGCACGGCGTAGTCGTCGGCGGTGAGCCGCCCCGTGAAGGCCACGCCCGCCGGGGATTTTTCCATGGCGATCCCCTTGCCGGCGAACACTTCGCCGTACAAGTCCGCGCCCCGGGCCATGAGCCTTGGCGCGCCGGTGAACAGGGACGTCCCCTCTTTCAGCAGGGCGAGGGGCACGAAAAACCGCAGGGTGCTGCCGCTCTCCCGGCAGGGGAATATCCCTGTGGAGCGGGACAGATCCCCGCCCACGCCGCGCACGGTCAGCCGGTCGCCGTCCTTTTCATACGCCGCGCCCAGAGCCGTGAGGCAGTCCAGCGTCGCCAGCATATCTTCGCTGTCTTCCACACCCCGCAGGACACTTTCGCCCGCCGCCAGCGCCGCGCCGATCATCATGCGGTGGGCGACGCTTTTGGAGGCGGGGGCCCTGACAACCCCCCGGGCCGTGGAGGGAAAAATGGTTACGTTCATGTGATCAGTCCTGTGTTTTTCTTAAAATATCAATAGCCTCCAGATACCCGTCGAAGCCCTTGCCGGTCACACAGGCGACGGCGGCCTGCCGCACGTAGCTCACCTGCCGGAAGGCCTCCCGCTCGTTCACGGCGCTGATATGCACCTCCACCGCGGGAATGGACACGGCCTTGAGGGCGTCCAGCAGCGCCACGCTGGTATGGGTGTAGGCGGCGGGGTTGATGACGATGCCCTCCACCCCGTCAAAATAAGCCTGCTGAATGGCGTCCACCAGCGCGCCCTCGTGGTTGGACTGGAAAAACGTCACCTCGTCCCCGCCCTGTTCGGCGTAGTCTTTGATCTTATCGATCAGGTCCTGATAGGTGTGTTTGCCGTAGATATCCGGCTCCCGGATCCCCAGCATGTTAAGATTGGGGCCGTTGACGACCAGCAGTTTCATCGTGCTTCACTTCCTTATAAAATCTCAAAAACCGTTCCTATTGCAGTTTTGCGGGCGGATGATCCATCGTAGCACGGCGCATTGCGCCGTCTGGCGGTTGGATCATATTTTCCTTTCGATTGTGATAAAACCTTCATTCCTGAAAAACCACATGAATGATCACGTCACACGCCGGACGGCACAAGCCGTGCTGCGGGATTGTTCGTCCCGGAATATCTCCGCTCTCCGAACTCCGCTCTCCGCTCTGGAAAGGCACCGTGCAACAAGAAGTAACATTTGCGCCAAAGACGCAGCTGAGGCTGCGTGCTACAGGTGGATCTTCTCCGCCGTGTCTTCCACGGTACCGTTGCCGTCCACGGTGATATCTGCGGCGGCGCGGTAGAGGGGTTCACGATTCGCGTATAATTGAAAGGCTTGCTGCGGGTCGGAAAAGAGGGGCCGGCCCGTGCCGGGGGAGAGCTTCTCCGGGGCGCGGTCAAGGAAGAATATTTTGCCGTTCTGCTTCAGGGCGGTCACGTTTTCGGGCCGCAGCACCGCGCCGCCGCCGGTGGCGATCACCGCGCCGGTCTTTGCGCCCACCTCCCGGATCACGTCGCTTTCGATCTGCCGGAAGACGGCCTCGCCCTCCTGCGCGAAGATATCCGGGATGGACTTCCCCGCCTTCGCCGCAATTTCGTCGTCTGTATCAATAAAAGGCCGGTTCAGGCGCTGCGCCAGGAGTCTCCCCACGGTGGTTTTGCCGCTGGCGGGCATGCCGACGAGGACGATATTTTCTTTCTCTTCGGTCAGCCTGTCGCAGATTGCCCCCGCCAACTCCGGCGCAAAGTCCCGGTCGAAAAACAGGGATGCCGCCTTCACGGCCTGGGCGCAGAGCATATACAGGCCGTTCTGGGCTGGGAGGCCCAGCGCCCGCGCCTGGCGCACCAGCTCGCTGCGCAGGGGGTTATAGATCAGGTCCGTCACGCCGCAGAGGTTGGGATAGTCCGCGACGTTCACGGGGCTGACGCCGCTGCGGGGGAACATGCCCACCGGGGTGCAGTTGATAAAGTATTCCGCTTCGTCAGCACGAGCCAGCAGTTCTTCATAAGTCACCGCGCCGTCTTTTTCCCCGCGGGAGACGAAGGTCACGTCCCGCGCCCCCGCCCGCCGGGCGGCTTCCGCCGCGGATTTAGACACGCCGCCGGTGCCCAGCACGAAGGTCTGTTTGCCCCGGATGGCGTTGCCGCCCCGGGTCAGCTGGGCCGTCAGCCCGAACACGTCCGTATTATAGCCGTACAGGGCGCCGTCCCGGTTGACCACCGTGTTGACGCTGCCGGTGAGCGCGGCCTCCTCCGACAGGTGATCCAGAAACGGGATCACCGTTTTTTTATAGGGGATGGTCACGTTGAAGGCCCGGAAATCCCGGGATGAAACGAACGCCCCCACCTCGTCGGGCCGCAGCTCTTTCAGTTCGTATTCATAATCCGCCGGGATCAGACGGTGGATCTCACAGGACCAGCTGTGCCCCAGCTTTTCGCCGATCAGGCCGTATTTCATGGTTTTGCCCCCATTGTCATTCTCCCCCGTAGCACGGCGCATTGCGCCGTCTGACGGGTCCGGTAAAAAGAATTGAATTGCTGTGATAGAACCGTTCCCAAACGGTATTACAAAGAGGAAAACAACTCATCATGGGCAGCCGCCGGACGGCGTGATACGCCGTGCTACGTGATGCAACTTCTTCCTCACAGCGGCACTGAGGTGCCGCGCTACCAAAATTGGCCGACGAATCCGTACGTCACAGCCCGATCCCTTTCAAGAAGCAATCCGTGCCGTATCTCCCGGCCAGCATATCGCAGACCGCCAGCGCCGTGACGCTGTCGATGACCGGGCAGACGCGCCGGATGATGGCCGGGTCGTGGCGGCCGCCCACGGTGATCTCCGCGTTTTCGTGCGTCACGAAATCCACGGTCTGCTGGGGCCTGGCAATGGAAGGGGTGGGCTTGACCGCGCACCGGAACACCACGGGCATGCCGTTGGTGATGCCGCCGTTGACGCCGCCGTTGCGGTTGGTGACGGAACGCACCGCGCCGTCCTCTACCCGCAGGGGGTCGTTGTATTCGCTGCCCCGCAGGGAAGCCCCCGCGAAGCCCACGCCGAAGGCCACGCCCTTGACGCCGCCCACGCCGAACAGCGCCCGGGAGAGAGCGCCCTCCACAGAGTCGAACCAGGGCTCGCCGAGCCCCGCGGGCAGGCCCGTGACCGCCGTCTGGGTCACGCCGCCCAGGCTGTCGCCCTCCGCCTTGGCCGCAGCGATCTTTTCCTGCATCAGCCGCGCCGCCGCCTCGTTGAGCACCGGCATGGGCCGTTCCGCCAGCAGCGCGATCTCTCGCTCTATCGCGTCGGAGAAGGGGTCGTCGTCCACGCCGCCGCACTGTAAAATATGGGTGCCCACGTTCACGCCCACCGCCTCCAGCGCGGGGATCACGACGCCCCCCGCCGCCACCAGCGCCGCCGTCACCCGGCCGGAGAAGTGCCCTCCGCCCCGGTAATCCTCGTACCCGTGGTACTTGGCGAAGGCCGCGTAATCCGCATGGGAGGGCCTTGCCTTGCCGTAGTCGTAGTCGCCGCTGCGGACGTTCTCGTTGGGGATCACGATACACAGGGGCGTGCCGGTGGTCCGGCCTTCAAACACGCCGCTCAATATCTGCCAGTTATCCGGCTCCACCCGGGCGGTATCCGTCGCCAGAGAGGGGCGGCGGCGGGAGAGCAGCGCGTCGATGCGCTCTTTGCTCACCGGCAGGCCGGGGCAGAGGCCGTCCAGCACCACGCCCACCGCGGGGCCGTGGCTTTCGCCGAAGAGCGTTACCGTGAGGCTGCTTCCGAAGCTGTTTTTCATAGGTATTTCTCCATTCTTTCGCCGATTTCCGCCGGGGTCATATCCACAAGGGCAAAGGAGCCGGCCTTTTCGCAGACCACGGTGCGGATCACCCCGCCCAGCTTCTTTTTATCCTTTGTCAGCAGCGGCAGCAGCGCCGCCCGGTCGCCCCCGTAACCGGTGGGCAGATTGTATTTTTCCAATATCGCTTTCAGCCGGTCCCGCAGGCCGTCGCCGCAGAAGGGGACCATGCCCATGGCCACGCACTCGCCGTGATAGAAACGGCCTTCCTCGGCGCTTTCGATGGCGTGGCCCACGGTGTGGCCGAAGTTGAGCACCCGCCGCAGCCCCTTTTCATAGGGGTCCTGCTCCACCACGTCCTTTTTCAGGCCCACGCTGCGGGAGATGATCTCCGGCAGATCGGCGGCAAGGTCGCGGCTGTTTTCAATCAGGGTCAGCAGGTCCGCGTCCAGCGTGGCGGCCATTTTGACGGCCTCCGCCAGCCCCGCCGCCAGCAGACGGCGGTCAAGGGTGGCCAGCAGGTCCGGGTCGATGACCACCTTTTTCGGGAACCAGAAGGCCCCCACAGCGTTTTTCACGCCGTCCAGGTTCACCGCCGCCTTGCCCCCCACGGAGGAATCCACCTGGGAGAGGAGGGTCGTCGGCAGGTTGTAAAAATCCACGCCCCGCATATAGCAGGAGGCGGTAAAGGCCGCCAGATCCCCGGGGACGCCGCCGCCCACCGCGGCCACGCAGTCGCCCCGGGCAAAGCCCAGCCGGAGCATCTCCGACAAAATGGCGGACATTTGGGAAAGGCTCTTGCTCTCCTCCCCCTGCGATACAGTAAAAATATGGGCCTCCCGGCATTGGGCCGCCAGCGTTTGGGCATAGACGGCAGGCACGCCCCCGTCGGTGACGATCATCACCCTGCGGTCAAGGTCCAGCAGCTCGCCGGCCCGCCGCAGCGCGCCGGGTTCGATGATAATATCATACCCTGCCGCGCCCGGCGCGTCGCCGACCCGGATCACCGTGCTGTTATCCGCCGCGCCGTACCGCCGCACATCAACTCCGAACTCCGAACTCCGAATTCCGAACTCCCCCATCATTCCCTCTCCTCCCGGAACGTGCCGGCCAGCTTGAGCTGGGCGCAGACGGCGTTCATCTCCTGTAACATATCCCGGCCATTCTGGTTGTTCACGTTCCCCTCGGCCTCAATGTAGAAGTAGTAGTTCCACTGCAGGTTTTTCATGGGGCGGGAGTGGAGGCTGCGCATGTTGTAGCCGTGGGAGCCGAGGATATTCAGCATCTGCGCCAGCGAGCCCGCCTGATTGCGCACGGTGAACACTAAAATGAAGGTGTCGCGCTCGTCCTGTTTTTTGAAGCCCGTCAGGTTCTGGGCGCGGGAGAGGGCGGCGAAGCGGGTGGCGTTGTTGGCGGAATCGTTGATTCCGTTCTCCAATATCTCCAGCCCGAAGAGGGCCGCGTTCTCGGCGGAGCCGACGGCGGCCACGGTCAGGTCCTCCCCCTCGCTCACTTCTTTGGCCGCCAGCGCCGTGTTGGTGCTGCTTTGCGCGGCAAAGCCGTGGGAACCGATATACGCCGCGCACTGGGCCAGCGCCTGGGGATGGCTGACCACGGTTTTGATCCCGTCCAACGTGGCGCCCTTTTTGGCCAGCAGGCAGTGGCGCACCGGCAGGCTGAACACCCGGTTGATATACAGGTGGCCGGTGAAGAGCAGGTCCAGCACTGCGCCGACCTCGCCCTCGTAGCTGTTTTCAATGGGCAGCACTGCCGCGTCGCAGTCGCCGTTTTCCACCGCCCGGTAGGCCTCTTCAAAATTGGCATAGGCCACGTTCTCCGCCCCGGGGAACATCCGCCCGGCCGCCGCGTCCGCAAAAGCGCCCCGGGTGCCGCTGAAGGCGATCTTCATGCCGCCGATGATGCCCCGCTGGTAGTCGCTGGAAAGCGAAAACATGTTTTCCAGAAAGCGGATGTAGTAGGGGCGCACCGCGTCGGAGGCGATCAGCTTCACGTTCTGATCGATGAGCTGGGCCTCCCGCTCCGCGTCCTTGATGGCAAGGGCCTTTTCCTTTTTATACAGGCCGATGGTCTCGGCGGCGTTCATGCGCTGCTCGAACAGCGCCGCCATTTCCTTGTCGATTTGCGAGATCTTCGCTCTCGCCTGTTCCAGATCGTTCATATGTTTCATCCTTTCACGGGGAGAATAAAAGTCGTGGGCGTGAGCGCCGCCCTCTTACTCTCTTTCTTATTCTCTTTCTTATATATTTTAGTATATATTTAGTATTGGGGCAAATTTCTTTACCGGGGCCGTAACATTTCTTTACCGGGGCCGTAACATTTCTTTACCGGGATAGGAAAGTTTCTTTACCGGGGTAGGAAAGTTTCTTTACCGGGGTAGGAAAGTTTCTTGACCGGGGAAGGAACGTTTCTTTACCGGGGGCGGTATCGTTTCTTTACCGGTCCGCCGGTCAGACGTCCGTTTCCATGTACCGCCGATAGGTGGCGAACCCCATTGTTTCATAAAACGCCAGCGCGTCCTGATTGAATTCCCACATGTTCAGTCCGATCCTCTGAATGCCGTTTTCTTTGGCATAGGCCCGGATAAACGCCATCATTTCCGTGGCGACCTTCGTCCGCCGGAACGCCTCATCCACGCCAAATTCGTCGATATCCAGATAATCCCTTTTGTGCATAAACGGATTTTCCGGCTTGTTGATACGGTGCAGCACCGCGTACCCGCAGAGAAAGCCGTCGCGCTCATTGACGACGATCTCCTGCCCGGGGTCGTTCCAGATGGTATCAACGTGGTCCCGCAGTTCCGGCGGAAAACCGGGTTTAAAAATATCCGGCCGCCCCGCGGCGTGCAGCTCGTGGACCTGTCTGCGCAGTTCGTTGACGCGTTCCAATTCATTTTTCTTTGCGAAACGGACGGGCATAATACATCTTCCTTTCGTAATCTGATCACCGCTCGCCATGCTGCTGACGGCTTTTTTCAGTTTTCAGAAATGTAACATCGGCAAACAGCGGCACTGAGGTGCCGCGCTACCGTGATACGCCAAAGGCGCATGGAAACGGCGCAAAGGCAGCGCAATTCCGCATTCCGCATTCCGCATTAAAAACAGGCGGCCCCCGGAAGGAACCGCCTATACCATAACAAATATCGGTATGCTATGTCAAGCAATCGGTTCCGGGGTTTTGGGAAAACGGATAAAGTAATAAAAGGAAAAGAAGACGCGGTACGCGAAAAAGCGCACTGCGTCGGTAAAGCAAAAGCGGGAAAGGGAAAGGGCACGGCCGCGGCCGTTTGCACGGTCGCGACGAACAGTATTATCATGCTGTCTTTTTTGCGTGCCTTTCATTTCTCTTCCCCTTTTAATGAAAGCGTGGTTGGCGGCGCGGAGCGCCGAGTGGGAAGTCGGGAGTGGGAAGTCGGAAGTCTCTTGAGAGGGAGACAATCACCATACATTTGACCGATCTTTATGGGACAGGTCGGCAGCAGCATCGTAACAATCAGAAGGATCCGTTTCCGAAAAGATGACTTCCGACTTCCGACTGATGACTTCCGACTGATCACGGCACAGGGCGCCGTGTTACATCTTCGGCAGCGTGGCGGCGTATTTCGCCAGCTCTTCGTCGGTGGGGATGTAGTCGTCCATCTTGCCGTCGTGGAATTTTTCATAGGCCACCATGTCGAAGTAGCCGGTGCCGGTGAGGCCGAAGAGGATGGTCTTCTCTTCGCCGGTCTCGGCGCACTTTTTCGCCTCGTCGATGGCCACCTTGATGGCGTGGGAGCTTTCCGGCGCGGGCAGGATGCCCTCGGTGCGCGCGAACTGCTCCGCCGCCTCGAAAACGGCCGTCTGGGGCACGGAAACGGCCTCCATATAGCCGTCATGATAAAGCTGGGAAAGGGTGGAGCTCATGCCGTGATAGCGCAGGCCGCCGGCATGGTTGGGGGCCGGGATGAAGCCGCTGCCCAGGGTGTACATTTTCGCCAGCGGGCACACCATGCCGGTGTCGCAGAAGTCGTAAGCGAATTTACCCCTCGTGAAGCTGGGGCAGGAGGCCGGTTCCACGGCGATGATGCGGTAATCCGCTTCGCCCCGCAGCTTTTCGCCCATGAAGGGGGCGATGAGGCCGCCGAGGTTGGAGCCGCCGCCGGCGCAGCCGATGATCATATCCGGCTTGACGCCATATTTATCCAGCGCCGCCTTGGATTCCAGACCGATGACGGACTGGTGCAGCAGCACCTGATTGAGCACGCTGCCGAGAACATAGCGGTAGCCTTCGCTCCCCACGGCCACTTCCACGGCTTCGCTGATGGCGCAGCCGAGGCTGCCGGTGGTGCCGGGGTGCTCCGCCAGGATCTTCTTGCCGATCTCCGTCTCCATGGAGGGGGAGGGGGTGACGGAAGCGCCGTATGTGCGCATGACCTCGCGGCGGAAGGGCTTCTGCTCGTAGCTGACCTTCACCATGAAGACCTTGCAGTCCAGATCAAAGTAGGCGCAGGCCATGGAAAGGGCGGTGCCCCACTGTCCGGCGCCGGTCTCGGTGGTGACGCCCTTGAGGCCCTGCTTTTTGGCGTAGTAGGCCTGGGCGATGGCGGAATTCAGCTTGTGGCTGCCGCTGGTGTTGTTGCCCTCGAATTTATAGTAGATCTTCGCCGGGGTGTTCAGCTTCTTTTCCAGGCAATAGGCCCGCACCAGGGGCGAAGGACGGTACATCTTATAGAAATTGCGGATCTCCTGCGGGATCTCGATGAAGGGGTCGGTGTCGTTCAGCTCCTGCTGAACCAGCTCGTCGCAGAAGACGCCGCCGAGCTCCGCAGCCGTCATGGGCTGGTGGGTGCCGGGGTTCAGCAGCGGCGCGGGCTTGTTTTTCATATCCGCCCGGAGATTGTACCAGGCCTTCGGCATCTCCGATTCGTCAAGATAGATTTTGTACGGGATCTCGCTCATGGTCATCTTCCTTTCGTTTGTTGTTTTTTTATCAATCATAGGTCACGGAGGAACGAAAGTCAAGTTTTTGTTGACTTTTCACTTATGCCAAATTAGAATAAACGTGATTGAAAATAACAATATACATAAAATCACAGGCAAATCGGGGAAAATTATGTTGATTAAAGCCATTACCTTCAATATCCAACACTGCTCGGTGTTTCCGACGGGAAAAATCGACTTTGACGCCTTCGCGGCGAAGATACGCTCCTTTGGTGCGGACGTGATCGGCCTGAACGAGGTGCGGGGCGAAGGGATACGGGAGGACTATGAGGCCCAGGCGGCCTTCCTCGCGGAAAAGACCGGCTATGCTTATTATTTCGCCAAGGCCACGGACGTGGGCGAGGGCAACCCCTACGGCAACGCGGTGCTGACCCGCCTGCCGGCGAAGGCCTTTGAGACCATCCCGGTCCCGGACCCGGTCCCGCGCCAATATAACGGCTATTACGAGACCCGGTGCCTGCTGAAAATGACGCTGGAAAAACCGGAGGTGACCTTCTTCATCACCCATTTCGGCCTGAACCCGGACGAGCAGGAAAACGCGGTGAAGACGCTGCTGGACCATCTCGGCGACGGCCCCGCCGTGCTGATGGGGGACCTGAACGCCACGCCGGATTCCCCCGTCATCGCCAAAATAAAAGAAAAAATGACCGACGCGGCGGAGGCGGGCGAAAGGGGCGACGCCCTGCTGTCCTTCCCGTCGGACAACCCGGACAGAAAGATCGACTATATCTTCACCGGGGGCGCGATCAAAGTCAAAACCTGCCGCATCATCCCCGGCGTTCTCTCCGACCACCTGCCGCTGGAAGCGACGCTGGAGGTGCTGTAACCCCGTAGCACGCAGCCTCAGCTGCGTTTCCCGGCAAATGTTGCGTCGGTAGCGCGGCTGCCCACAGCCGCCCCGGCGAAGCCGGTATTCTGACACGATCATTCTTTTTGAATGTCGTCTGTTGGGATACGTCCGTCATAAAATCCGGAACTGCGTTGCAACGCTGCTGAGGCAGCGTGCTACGATTTTCCCCCGACAACTCCCTGTTTACTTTCCCGACAATCCGTGTTAAAATAGAATCAGAACAAAAAGAAGGAGAAGAGAATATGGATATTATGGATCTTGCCTCCTCGCTGATCCGGGGCGTGACCTCCGGCTACGGGAAGAAAGTACAGCGGGAGAAGGTGGCCCCGGAGATTCCGGCGGCCTTTCCGGTGACCATCAAGGGTGACAAATTCCGGGCGGGGTTCGCCCGGGCGCAGATCATGCCGGTGGCCTCCGACCACACCTACTACATCGCAGGGCACGGCTCCGGCCATAAAATGGAGGGCATTCTCACCCCCGTGTATATCCACGCCGCGTGGCTGGACTGCGGCGGCAGCGAAGGCATTTTCTGGCTCAGCGCGGATATCATCGGCCTGACGGGCATTGAGCACGGCGTGATCCGGCAGCGGATCTTCAACAGCAACCGCATCCACGGCTGCAAGGGCATCATTTTCAGCTGCACCCACAGCCATTCCGGCGTGGATACCATCGGCTACTGGGGCAAGCCCAACGCCGTCAGCATCCCTTCCGACGGCAAGGTGCCCGAATATATGGACCAGCTCTTCGACAAGGCGCTGGAGGTGGCGGAGGCCGCCTACGCCGCCCGCAAACCCGGCAAGCTGTTCACCGGCCGGGTGACGGTGCCGGATTCCCTCTGGTCCAAGCGCAAATTTGAAGACCGCCACGAGGTGCTGACCCGCCTGCGCTTCGTCCCCGACGACGGCGGAAACGAGGTGTGGTTCGTCAACTTCGGCGGCCATCCCAATTCCCTGGGCGGCGACAACCGGCTGCTCTCCGGCGAATACCCCTACTTCATGCGGGAACAGCTGAAAGAGGAGTGCGGCGCGGACGTGATCTTTTCCATCGGCGCCATCGGCGGCATGGACGCCGCCATGCTGGAAACAGAGAACCCGCTGGAGCGGGTGAAATACCAGGGCAAACTGCTGGCGGACCACCTGAAACAGATCGACAACGATACCGAGCTTTCCCCCCGCATCAAGCTGCTGCGGCAGCAGTTCTACCTGCCCGTCAGCAACAACGTACTGACGCTGTTGGCCATTCTGGGCACCATGAGCTTCAAGGCCTTCCCCTGCAAGGAGAGCGCCACGGGCATCGCCATGCGCACAGAGATGACGTATCTCACCATCGGCAGCCAGAAGCTGCTGGCCCTGCCCGGGGAAAACTTCGTCAACACTGTCTACGGCGGCTATACGGACGCGGAGCACTCCTCCACCGGCATGGGGCCGGAGGTCAACCCCGCCCCCCTGTGCGAGATCTGCCATGACCCGGACCTGATCGCCGTGGGCGTGACCAACGACATGACCGGCTATGTGGTGCCGCCCAACGACTTTGTGCTGAACCCCACCCAGCCCTACCTGAACGGCACCCACGACCGCTTTGACGAGAACCACTACCACGAGACCAACTCCATGGGCCCGGACACCCAGCGGGTGATCGCCGAGACCTTCGCGGGGATGGTGGAAAGGTTTGGGGAGTAATAGTTAATGCGGAATGCGGAGTTCGGAATGCGGAATTATTTGGCGGGCTGCCAGACCGACGATAACAGTTTCGATTCGTTCCCATTTCGCTTTGGCCTTTTTGAAATCCCGTCATATCCGGGGCATCTTATTCCGCATTCCGAATTCCAAATTCCGCATTCCGCATTCCGACTTCCGCATTCCAAATTCCGCATTCCGCATTCCACATTGCCCCGCCCTAATGTTTTTCACAGCCAAGGGAGGATTTTGCCATGCGTTACTACCTGATGCATTGGAAACGCGTCTTTGACTACAAGGGCACCAGCGCCCGGGAGGAATACCGGGGGCCGCTGATCGTCGTCGCCCTGCTGGCGGCGCTGACGGCGATCCTCTGGACCGTCGGCTCCTTCGCCGACGAACCCGCGCTGATGTTCGCGGGGGTTGCGACCGGCGTCCTCTTCGTGCTGCACGTGCCGCCCATGATGGCGCTGACCGTGCGGCGGCTGCGGGACGCGGGCAAATCGCCCCTGCTGTCGGTCGTCGCCCTCATCGCGGGCGTGGGCACCGTCATCGTCATGCTGGTCTGCCTGCTTTCGGTGTCCTCCACCGGCTATCTGCCCATGGCCAACTGCAACGTCTGCGTCTACGGGCCGCCGCCGGGATACGGCTCCGACTACGACCCGCAGAACAACGTGAACGTGGACGTGTACGGTCCCCCGGAAATGTTTGACGATTACGACCCGGAGGACAACGTGCCGGAATGTGTCTACGGCCCGCCGGAGATGCTCTACGGCGAGGATGCCCCACAGGAGGAGACGGCAGTCTCACAGGAGGAAACGACGAACGATGAACAGCCTTAACGCCGTCAAAACCGACCACATGAACCGGCTGGCGGATTACCGGGACAACGTGCTGCGCAAGGAGCCGAAGCTGAAATTCCTGTTTTTGGAGCTGACCACCCACTGCAACGAACACTGCCGTCACTGCGGCAGCTCCTGCGGGGACGTGAGCGACGCGAACACGCTGACGGACGAGGAGATCAAAGCCTTTCTGAAAAAGACCGCCGCGCAGTTCGATATCAGCAAGCTTCAGCTGTGCATCACCGGCGGCGAGCCGCTGCTGCGCAAACACTTTTTCGACCTGATGACCTACGCCCACGACCTGGGCTATCATTGGGGCATGACCAGCAACGGCACCCTGATCGACGACGAGGTCGCGGAAAAGCTGCGCCGGGCGGGCATGTCCACCATCGCCGTCAGCCTCGACGGCCTGCCCGAGACCAACGACTGGTTCCGTCAGAAGCCGGGGGGCTATGACCTGGCCATGCGGGGCGTGCGCGCGCTGGTGAACAACGGCGGCTTTCAGCACGTGCAGGTGACCACCGTGGTGCACAAGAAAAATATCGGCGAGCTGCCCAAACTCTATAAGATTCTCTCCAAAGAGGGGATCCGCTCCTGGCGGGTCATCAACATGGAGCCCATCGGCCGCGCCAACGGCTGCCGCGAGCTGCTGCTGGACGACGGCGAGCTGAAATATATGTTCGATTTCATCAAAAAGCACCGCTTCAGAAAGCCCATGGAGGTGGTCTACGGCTGCTCCCACTACCTTGGCCTTGACTACGAGCGGGAGGTGCGCCCCTGGTATTTTCTGTGCAACGCGGGCGTTTACACCGCCAGCGTCATGTTCAACGGCGACATCGGCGCGTGCCTTGACATCGAGCGCCGCCCGGAGACCGTCATGGGCAACATCCGCACCGACGACTTCGCCGAGGTGTGGCAAAATCGGTTTGAGATCTTCCGCACCGACTACAAAAAGCAGGGGAAATGCGCCGGCTGCGACCACTACCGCTTCTGCGCCGGCGGGGCCTGTCATTCGTGGGATTACGACGAAAACCGCCCGCTGGTGTGCATGAAGGGGATTTTGTTTTAGGCAATAGGCAATAGCGGAAGCGGTGCGCCGCTGCCGGTGTGCAGGAAAAGGCGCAGCGCTGACGTGAGCAAACAACGAGCGATGCGAAGCGCTCCAAGCGAGCGGCGCGACTATGTTTGCGAGGTGTATAGGCAACAGGCAATAGAATATAGAATATAGGATATAACATAAAACGCCGCGGGACCGGGAAAGGTCCGCACGCGGCGCTTTCTTTTTTTGACGTCACTCAGAAATCCAGATCTGAATGGGAGCCGGTTCGGATCAGAATCAGGATAAGCTCCTCGTTCTGCACCTCATAAATCAACAGCCAGTCCGGTTCAATATGACATTCGCGACAGCCGGTATAATTGCCGGTCAGGGCATGATCCCGATTTTTCGGCGGCAACGGCGTTTCATTTGCCAACAGTTCAACAACCTGCCACAGCTTTTCTTCATCACGGCCCCGTTTCGCCATCAGCTTCAGATCCTTTTTGAACCTGTTGTGAACCTTAATCTTCAGCATCAAGCGCCTCCCGCAGTTCCGCAACCGTTCCGTAGGCCTTGCTTAAGCCGATCCCCTGTCTGGCTTCACGGATCGCCTGTTCCGTTTCCTTGTTGAAACGGGGCCTCTGCACCATAAACGGAATGCCGCCGTATGCGATTGACTGACGCAGAAAAATATTCATCGCCGTGCTCATATCCAATCCAAGAGAATTGAACAGCTCCTGCGCCTGCGCTTTGACTTCATCGTCCACCCGAATATTGATATTGGTCATATTTGTATCAACTCCTTCAACATGATATTATCACATTGTCATCATTTTGTCAATATTTTGTGTCGTCTATGGCCGTTTATTCTGTTGACCGGTCTTTTTTATCGGAAATTTGTCCGGTTGAGAAGGAGACAGGCAATAGCGGAAGCGGTGCGCCGCTGCCGGTGCGCAGAAAAAGGCGCAGCGCTGACGTGAGCAAACAACGAGCGATGCGAAGCGCTCCAAGCGAGCGGCGCGACTATGTTTGCGAGGTATATAGGCAACAGGCAATAGGCAATAGGCAATAGGCAATAGGCAATAGGCAATAGGATATAACATAAAACGCCGCGGGACCGGGAAAGGTCCGCACGCGGCGCTTTCTTGATGGAAAAATTGGGGTTTGTCGCGCTGTCTCCCCTGATTTTCCACAGGACCGTCCGGAGGACTTCTGGAGACTGGCGACTCGCGACTGGCGACTGGATTTGTCGAGCGTCAGCTCGACAAATCCCCATTCACGCAATGGCGAACCCGCCGGGCTGATAGGGCTCCCAGGCGGCGCCCTTGCCGCGTTTGGCGGTGCAGGCGTTGAAGAAGATGGCCCCGGTGCCGCTGCGCCATTTTTCCGCGTCAAAGGTCACGGATTTCCCGCTCTGCTTTACGTTGCCCTCCGGCTCGGAGACAGACAGCAGCACGCCGTCCTTCCAGTAAAGCTCCCCTTCTTTCACGTAGCCGTTCTCCTGCAGCGCCTCCAGCCCGAAGGTCAGAGGCTGGGCGTCGTGCCGGCCGGCGAAGATCCACGCCACGGCGGCCTTTTCTCCGTCGGTCAGGTCCCCCGGCGCGTCGTTCAGGTCCACGCTGATATAGGAAATGCCGCTGTTCAGCGCCTCGTCGTTGTTCCACAGGTCCTCCAGCACCGTCAGATACAGGCCGCACAGGTCGCCGTAATCGTCCTTGCCGACGCGCTCCGTCTCCACCGTGACCCCGGCGAACTGGGCCGGCCAGGTTTCCAGCAGCTCATAGCCGGGTTTTACCGTCAGCACCATGCCGTTTTCCAGATCGGCGGGCTGCGCCGCTTTTCCGTTGACGGTCACCGTCATTTCATCCGCGGAGACGGTATAGACGTCGCCGTCGTCCTCCCCCGCCAGCACAAAGGTGTTCGTACCGGCACCGTCCACGACGCGCAGGCGCAGCGCCTCCCCCTGCGGAGCAGCCGCCATGGCCGTCGTTTCGCCGTCCGTGGGGGTGAGGGCCTCCGGCGTTTCTTTGCCGCAGGCGGCAAAGACCAAGAGCGTGGCCGCCGCGCACAGCAGCGCGATCCATTGTTTCATTGTCTCAGATCCTTTCATTCGTTTCGCTTCATATATATGATGCCGCCCGGCGGAAAAATGTTGCCCCGGCCGGAATTTTTTTTGACATTCCACACAGGGTTTGGTAGAATGGTACTGCCAACCGACAAATCCCCATTCACGAAAGAAGGGCTGTTTGATGTTCGAATATGAAGCTTCCTATGCGATCCCCAACGAGCTGCCGCTGCGGTTCCGCGACGGCAAATTCCGCATCCTCGCCATCTCCGACCTGCACGGCGTGGTCAACTACGACAAACGCCTGACCCGCGATCTGGCGGCGCTGTTGGACGGGGTCAAGCCCGACCTGTTGCTGATCCTCGGGGACGTGGCGGACCACGACGCGCTGGAAAGCCCGGAGAACCTGCGGGGCTACCTTGCCGACCTGAACGCGGTGATGGCGGCGCGGGATATCCCCTGGGCCCACACCTTCGGCAACCACGA
Organism: Oscillospiraceae bacterium; assembly: GCA_902788995.1. Lineage (GTDB taxonomy): Bacteria > Bacillota > Clostridia > Oscillospirales > Acutalibacteraceae > RUG806. The sequence continues at coordinate 11,385 of CADAMO010000002.1, read as the reverse complement.
CTGCGACGAGAACAAGCCCTTTTCGCAGATGGCCGTCTATGAGGAGATGAGCCACTGCATCAGCAAGCGGGGGCCGGAGGCCGTCGCCGGGGTGACCAACTACGTGCTGCCCATCGCCTCTGAAGACGGAAGCGACGTGCTGTTCAACGTGTGGCTGCTGGATTCCCACAACAGCCTGGGAGATTACATGCGCTTGCACCGGCTGGGCGACCCCGGCAGCAAGTGGGATTACCAGTGCGCCTACCCCAGCTGCCTGCACGGCTGGGCCGCCGGGTACGACACGCTGCGGTTCAATCAGGTCATGTGGTACTATGAAGGCAGCCGGTATTTTGAGCGGCAGGCGGGCCATAAGGTGCCGGGCCTGCTGGGCCTGCACATTCCGCTGCCGGAATACCGCGTTATCTACCAGAACCCCGCCGAGTGCTATTACGAGGGCATTATGCGGGAGACCGTGGGCAACTCCCCGGTCAACGCCGGTCTGCTGAACGCCATGGTGGACCGGGACGACGTGAAGACCGTGGTGGCGGGCCACGACCACATCAATGACTGCACGGGCCTGTTCATGGGCGTGAAGCTGACCTACGACGCGGGCCTGAGCTATGACTGTTACTGCCACGACGACCTGCGCGGCGGACGCGTCTTCGACCTGACCGCCGAAAACCCCGCCGACGTGAAGACCTATATGGTCCGCGCGCGGGACTACGTGGCGGACGGAAAGGAAGACGACCGATGAGGCGGCTGCCGTTCCCCGGCGGACGGAAACGGAACGAATCCGTATTGAAGGCGGTCGCCAAAGACCCGCCCACCCCGCCGGAGGGCCCGAAGCAGGTTGCCGTCATCGTGCCCGGGGTGATCGAATCCATGCTGGTGCTGCACAAGGGCACCCCGCAGGAGACGCCCTTTTACCGGGACGCGGTGAAGCTGGTGAAGAAAAAGGCCGGCGGCTTTCTGCTGGGCGCGGCCCGGGCGCTGCTGTTCCGGGACCACCGGCAGCTGAACGCCTTCGGCGAGGCCTTCAGCGACGAGGCCTTCGGGGCGCTGGCCATGACCCCGGCGGGGGAATCCGTCCACCCGCTGGAAACCGTGATCTCCGGGGCGGCGGAAAGCTCCTACGCCGCCATTCACGCCGCGGGCAAATGGCCCTCCGTGGGCTACGGCGCGCGGGAGGCCGCAGAGCTTGCCGGGCGCATCGGCGGGGACAACGTCTTCGTCTTCTGCTACGACTGGCGGCAGGGGGTGGTGAAGGTCGCTTCCCTTTTGCGGGACTTTCTGAAAGAGGTGACGGACGTCACCGGCGCGGAGGAGCTGGACCTGTGCGGCTGCTCCTACGGCTGTCAGGTGATCGCCCAGTACCTCTACGCCGGCGGCGGCGACAAGGTGCGGCGCATCGTCTTCAACGCCCCCGCCTGGCAGGGCACCGCGCTGTTCCGGGGGCTGCTGGAGGAGGACAAAGAGAAGCTCACCTTCCGGGCGGACGCGGCGACGCGGGTGCTGACCCGTTTTGCCGGGTGGGAGCTGGATCTGGAGCCCTACGCCCGCCTGCTGCCAAAGCGCCTGGTGCGCGAGACCGCTTACGCCATGATCCGCCGCGCGCTGCTGGGCGGCCTGCTGTACGCGCCGGGCCTGTGGAGCTGCTGCGCCGACGCGGATTACGACCGGCTGAAGGAGAAATACCTTGACCCGGTGAAAAGCGCCGCCCTCATCGCCCAGACCGACGCGGCCCACTACGGCGTGATGCGCCGCATCCCCGAGGTGCTGGCCGCCGCGCGGGAAAAAGGGATCTCCCTGTGGGCCGTGATGAACGACGGCACGGCGCTGATGGCCGGGGACGCGGAGGACGGCGACGGGGTGATCGACGCAGCCACCGGTTCCGGCGGGGTCTGCCTGCCGAAGGGACAACGGCTGCCGGAGGAACGACGGGGCAGAACCGTCTCCCCCGACCGGCGGTACGACCTGTGCGACGCGCTGCTGCCCGACCGCACCTGGGTGGTGACCGGGCAGGTCCACGGCCAGTCCTTCTGGGACGACGCCACCCGCGGCCTGATCGCCGACCTGCTGCTGACGGGCAAGCCCGAGACCACGGACAGCGACCCGGCCTATCCCCGCTTTCTGGACAGCCATTGCCCGGCGGACGGGGTCTCCCTGCGGCTGACCGGCCGGGCGGAAAAGATTCTTCGCCCCTCCGAAGGGCCCCGTCAGGCGGTGATCCGCAACGATTCCGAGCGCAAGCGGGTGCTGGTGCTCTCCGCTACGGTGGAGGGGCTGCCCTACCGGATCAGCAAGGCCCGGGGCCTGCTGGCCCCCGGAGAAAGCCTGCCCGTCACCCTCGCCCCCGAGGGCGCCGGAACGGCCCCCGCCCACGGGGAGATCGCGGTCCGCTTTATTAAGTGCGACCCGCTGCCGCTGCTCCACCGCCGCGCCCAGACCTTCCGCTGCGGGGAGAACTGACAAAAAAAAGATTATCACGGTTTTGGCGGGATACCGTAATATCGTCTGACGGGCCATCCGACAGACGCAGCATCCCTGCGGCTGACTGCCGAACGCCGCAAAAAACGATTGCTTACTGCTCCACAAATCCTCGACAGGCGACAGCCTGTCTTGCGGTTTCTTCCTTGTCTTGCGACGTTTATCCGGCGCATAAATCATTCACGATTAAATTGGTGGAGCAGTATCTTGATCCCACAATGATCCGTGATGAACCCCCAAAAACGGCATTTTTGACTTGATTTTTACGGACCCGCGCCGTATGATAAAAACAAGGAGTGATCGGGAGCGGAACGACCGGTTCGCCCCGACGGACTCCGACGGACGCCAATCATCCGTGGCGGACCGAAAAGAGAGGAGAAGACGTAATGGCATTCAGAAAGATCATCGCCTTTTTCATGGCGATCATGACGGCGCTTTCCGGCGGGGCGATCTCCGTGCTGGGTTCCACCGGCAACGCGCCCATTCAGGCGACGGAGCGGACCTACCGCTACGATCAGGACAAGCTGCAGCTGGGCGTGTACTGCTTCAAAAAGGACGGGCACTTCAACAATCTGCGCCGGTGGTTCAAAGAGGCGGGGCTGAACTTTGCCGTCTGCCTGACCGGCGAACAGCTCACCGACGACGACTTCACCTGGCTGGAGGACAACGGCCTTGGGGTATTCGCCCCCAGAAGCGAATACTACCGCGCCATCCACCGGGACGCCATCTGGGGCCTCGACTACCGGGATGAGCCTGCCACCGACGCGTTTGCCGGCCTGGCGGAAGGGCTGAAGGAACTGTATGAGGAGGACGCCAACCGCTTCCCGCTGATCAACCTCTACCCCATGTACGCCAGCAGCGAGCAGTTGGGCGAGGAACCCCTCTTCCCGGGGAACGACTCTAAAATCGACGGCCTCAACGCCGACTCTTCCAAATACCGGCAGCACGTGGCCCACTATATTTCCACCATCGACTCCGACGTGATCAGCGTGGATATCTACCCCTTAAACGTGGAACCCGCCACGGGCAAGCTTTCCACCTATGAATACTGGCTGCGCAACCTGGACATTCTGGCGGAGGCCTGCCGCGCCACGGGCCGCGACCTGTGGGTGGTGACCCAGGCCGCCGGTACCAGCAAGGAAGACGGCGGCGGCAAACGCTGGTGCGACAACCCGGCGGATCAGCGCTGGCAGGACTACGTCTCCCTCGCCTTCGGGGCCAAGGCCCTCATCTACGGCTGCTATTACGGCGGCTGGTGGGACCAGGGCTCTCACATGATCAACAACGCGGGCAACCGCACCCAGACCTACTACGCCGTGAAAAAGGTCAACGAGGAGCTTTCCGCCTTTGCGGACGTCTACGGCGACTATGAAAACCACGGGGCGGTACTCTTTAACCGGGCCAACCCCAACGCCGCCGGGGCCAAGCTGGGGCTTGTGAAGATCGACAAGAAATATCAGCCCGCTGTGCTGACCGCCGCGCCGGTGCTGTGCGGCTGCTTCACGGAAAAAGAGGGCGACGGCAGCGCCTACGTGTTCGCCAATATGTACGAGCCCCAGACCGGCAAGGACGCGCCCTTCACCGCCACCTTCCCGGGGGCGGAGAGCATCACCGTCTACCGCAAGGGCGAAGTCACCGAGATCGCGGGCGACACCCTGCGCCTGACGCTGGAAAACCGCGAAGGCGTCTTCGTCACCGTCAACGGCGGCGCGGAACCTGTCTGCTGAAACAACGGCCCGCATCATTCCGTATACAAAAAAAGGATCCCTGTCGGGGTCCTTTTTTTGATCCTCACGGGATACATCACGTAACACGGCGCATTGCGCCGTCCGGCGTCCGCGCACAGCAGCGCGGCTCCGTGAGCGAAGCCGGTTCCAAATATATGTTTATTCCAATTCTACGTTTTTTATTGCTGTTTTTGTCAAGAACCGCCTGACGGCGGGGTGGCTGTGGGCAGCCGCGCTGCCCCATGGGGAAGGTTTTCCCGCAGCCGGCAACATCTCGGCAAAAATGATGAAAGATGAGAGAATTGACCTGCGGGCGACATTTATAATGGGTAAGGGCGAAGCCCTTCCGCCATTGCACATTGCTAATTGCTAATTGCTAAATGCTAAATGCTAAATGCTAATCGGACTGTTACGATGGGATCAGCACCGTGCGGTCGGAGGGGACCTCCAGCCGGACGGAGACCCGGAGAATGATGCGGGCGTCGCCGGGGGTCACGGTCTTATCGCCGTCCGCGTCGGACAGCTTTTTCACCGCGTCAGACGGTTTTTCCAGCCCGACCGCCGTGCGCAGCGCAAATCTCGCGTCGGCAGGGGTGATCGCGCCGTCCAGATCCGCATCGCCCACGGTATAATACGCGCCGCCCTTGGCGGGGACGGGGGGAACGTGGTTGGGATCGCGCTGCCATTGGGCGTAAAAATGCGTCGTCTTCTGCGTGAGGGTCGCCTTCTCGCCGGGCCAATAGGTCGTGCCGCTGCCGTCCGCCCTGGTGTTCCACCCCGCAAAGATGAGGTTTTCCGGCGGGGTGAGGGGCGTGACGCTGTGGTTGATCTCCCGCAGGGTCACTTCATCCCCCACGGTCAGCATGGTCCCGTTGGAAAGCAGCCCGCTGCCGCCGTTGGCGTGATAGAAGACCGCGGCGGCGTTCTCGCCGAAGCCTTTATCCAGCGCGTTGGCCCGCGCCTCGGCAAAGACGCGCAGCCGCTCCCCTGCCCGGCGGTAGGATTCCTCCTTTTCCGCTGCCGTATCGCCGGTGCGCAGATGCCAGCGGAAGGCGTCCATCAGGGCGGAGGGGACCGTCTCTTCGATCATGCGGGGCAGTTCGGCCACCGCCGCCGTTACCGTTTTTGAAAGGGTCTGCCACGCCTTTTCCGTCAGCGCCCGGAAATCCTCATGCCGGTACAGCAGCCGGAAGACGGTGGGCGTCAGCGCGGCGTCGGTTTTGTAGAACAGGGCGTTGGCCCACCAGCTTTCCGGGTCGCTCACGTCAAAGGGAAGGCGGCCGCTGTAACGGGTGTTGCCCAGCGACAGGTCGAAATCCCACGCGGGACCGGCGTGCAGCAGGTCCTCGCCCGCGTCCTTATAGAAGTAGCAGCTGGAAAGGCCCGCGTCCCGGTGGAAGGTATATTCGGTCAGGATATACATCTTCACCAGCTGCGCCGCGTCGAAATAATCCAGATAATAGCGGCCCTTGCCGTTATAGCCGTTTTCGGCGTACAGCGCCTGCTCCATCTCCGCGTAAAAATCCGCGATATAGGCGACCTCCGCCTCGGAGGCGTATTCCGGGCTTTTCAGCACCATGTGCTGGCCGTGTTCGGTCACAAAGCCGCTGACCTCCGCGCCGTAACGGTGATCGAACTCCGTCTCCAGCAGATAGCCGCCGGTAACGTCGGCGGGAGAGGCGATCTCCGCCCACTTGCGGGAGGCAAGCCCTTCGGCAGCCGCGCTGTTCCGGGCCGCCTCCTCCACGTCGATCTCCGGGTTCGCGGCCTCGTTGGCGTCCTCCAGATCGGCGATGGCCACCCGGGTATCCCCGATCTCCACGCTTTCCACCACAAGGTAGTTGCCCTGATATTCCCCGTTGGCGTAGAGGTCCACCATGCGGAAGGAGGGGGTGAAGGGCAGGCCGAATTCCGCCGCCAGCCCCAGTGAAAAGGCGTTGCGCAGCAGCGATTCATCAAAGAAGTTCGCCAGCAGCGACCACTTTTTGGCCTTGCCCATGCCCAGCACGTCGGTGCTCTTGTCAAATTTGATGTTATAGGGCTTCTTTTCCGCCTCCCAGGTGGAGTTGCCCCGGCCCTTGACGGATTTCAGCGCCGCGTCGTCAATGCTGACGGCCCCCGCCGAAACGACGGTGACGCTGCCCTTTTCCTTGTGGTTTTTATCCGCACGGATGGCGTCAAGAGAACCGGAGGCGGTCTCAAGGAACATCGCCGGATAATTGGCCGACAGGTGCACCTCCAACGGATACGCCGTTCCGTCGCAGTTCAGCGTATGCACGCCGGGGGTCAACGCCCCGGTGGGCTTGCCGTCGGTGAGCGCGGCGCCGTCCACCGTCACCCGCGACGCGCCGGTCAACCGGACGGTCAGCGCGGAAACGTCGCACCCGGCGGGCAGAAACAGGCGCATGGTACCGGCGGGCTCATCCCACCAAAGGTTGACGGCGGTGTGCTCGTTTGCCCCGAAGGCCGTCACCCCCAGCGAAAACCCCGCGGGCAGGGCCGCCAGGGCGGGCAGGGACAGGGCCGCCGCCAGCAGCGAAAGCAGCAGCAGACAAAGAACGGTTTTTTTCAGAAAGTGCCTCATATTGATTCTCCGGTAAACGATGGATTTCAGTGATTGGACGGACCGACCCGCCCGTTCTCTTCCAAAAAGATGAAAATTTTACTCCGCGGACGGTATCAGTACAGCTGCCAGGAGCGAAGCTTCAGGAACAGATCCCGCAAAAAGCCGATGAGCCGCTGGATGACGGTGCCGTCCACCTTCACGTCGGCGTTGATGCGCAGCGCTCGCGCGGGCTCGCCGCCGGTGACGGAGGCCATGCGGATGATCCCGCAGTTCAGCACGGTGACGCCCTTGCCGGTCTCCAGCAGCACGTCGCCCTCGGAGAGGGTCTCCGGCAGGGCATAGCCCTCGGCGGCCACCAGCGTATAGGTGACGGTATAGGTCCGGCCCGCGTCCATGTGGGCGCCCTCTGCGCCGCCCGCCGCGTTGGCGATCGAGATCTCCCAGCCCCGTTCCGTGGCAAGAACCACGTTGTCGGAACGGATCTCGATCAGCCGGTCGCGGTCCTCCCGGGTGCAGCCGGCCACGTCACTGTTCAGCCGCAGCGAGATCACGCCCGTTTCCGCCTGCGCCGCGCAAAGGGGCAGCAGCGCGCCGCACAGCAGGCAAGCCGTCAACAGCAGCGCAAGCCATTTTTTCATCTGTGTTTTCATGCCGATATTCCTCCTGTAGGTGTATGATAGGCGTTTGCGCCCCGGCCCCCGGGCGGGTCAGCCGATGGGGGGCTGGGCCTCTTCAAGGGTCGCGCCGGCGTAATGGAAGCTGTACCACTGACCGTCGTATTTCCAGCGCAGCCGCTTTTCCGCCAGCTGCGCAAAGTCAAACTCCGCCGCCTCGTCCAGGGGCGGAAAATAGGAATATTCCTCCGGCGTGCCTTCGCCCTCGAAGCGCAGCCGAACGGAAGCCTCCCCCGCCGGGTCGCCGGTGAGAGGCGGCTGCAGGTAGCCCTTCAGGAAAAATTCGCTGTACCAATAGCCCACCATGAAGAGATATTCGCCGTTCTCTTCCCGCGTCACCCGGATCAGCATGCCGCCTTCGTCGGCACTCCACACGCCCACCAGCTTTTGCAGCAGGTCTTCCGCCGGGTCGGCGGTGGTGGGCTCCGTCTCGATTTCCAGTTCCTCCGCGACCGTCGCCTCCGGCACGGGCAGCGGGGGTTCTTCATAGCGCAGCCGCAGCATTACGAACAGCAGGATAAATGCGATGGGGATCAGGGCCAGCAGGATGAGGATCACGATCAGGGCGGTGTGTTTCTTTTTGGGCGGAACCGCAGCGGGCTGCCCGGCGTAGGGATAGGGCTGCGCCGCGCCGGGGCCGGGATAGACCGGCTGCCCCTGGGGATTGCCGCTTTGCGGGGGCGGATAGCTCCCCTGCTGCGGGGAACCCGTCTGAACCGCCGCCGGGGGCGGCGTCACGGGAAAAGCGGGCGAGCCGAGCTTTGCGCCGCATTCGTTGCAGAATTTCGCGTCGTCGGCGGCCTTTGCGCCGCATTTGCTGCAATACATGGCGGATCTCCTTTATCTTTTATTCTTTTCCGTTCCTCACGGATGGCTGCGGGGATCGGCAGGACGGGGCGCCGCGGAAACCGGAGACGGTTCCGCGGACTTACCGTCCGCGAAGCCGCGTCAGCATTCGCCCGTCCGCATGAACCGCCGGACCACGGTTTTCAGCAGGGCGATCAGCCGGGCCAACAGCGAGTAAATCGGGTTGACGCTGAGATTGGGGCCGGACGCGCCGGTGGAAAAGCGGAAATCGTCCACGTCCAACGCGGCGTTCTTCTCCGCGCAGGAGAACTGCAGCGTCACGCTTTTGACGCTGCCAATGGCGCTGCTGCCGAAGACCGCGCCGGTTTCGGCCCCGCCCAGATGGAGGGCGTTCAGGTCAAAGACGATCTCGTGCCACTGACCGTCCGCCGGGATCACCGCGCGCTTGCTGCCGGTATCCCGCACCGCGGGGGTGAACACCGTGGCGGGGGCGTTGACCAGCCGGAGGGCTTCCACCGCGACGGGCGCCTTGCCGGTGTTGCGCACCTGCACCGTCAGGGCGGAAAAGCCGCTCCAATCCTGCTTTTGGTCGGAGAACCGCACGTTCTTGCCGTCTCTTTCATAGGTGAGGACGGGGCTGACGGAAAAGCGCTTCTTTTCCGCGGAAACCCGCAGGCCGTTGTCGCCCGCAAAGGCGCTGCCGCTTTCAATGGCGACCGCCGCGCCCTCGGCGGACCAGGTGTCGAAATAACCGCTGTACTCGGTGCGGTCCATATTGTGCCAGCTCTGCGCCGCCTCGCAATCCATCCAGGGGGCCCGCTGCCAGAAGCGGAACCCCTCGCCCGCCTCGGTGACGAAGGGGCTGACGGGCATGGTCTTTTCGCCGCCGAGCGTCGCCCACAGGTTGGCGTCATCGTTGGAGAGGGCGCAGGCGTAGGAGGCCGCCGCCGGTTCCTCAACGCCGGGGGCGTGGATAAAGACCGTATCGGGGGCGACGATCTCCGCCTCCGCGGGCACGAAAACGCCATTGGCGTCCGCAACGGCAAAGCCGGACAGGAAGCTGCCATCGCAGGCCAGCCCGTCGCCGGTATCGTTCAGGGTCACGTAGACGCCGCCGTCGGCGACACGGCTCTCTTTCAGGCTTGCCGCCGTATAAGCGCCGTCATGCAGGCCGTAGACCAGCCCCTGCGCGGCAAAGGACATCCGCCGCCCGAGGTGCTCTTTGGACATGGGGTGGATAGAGCCCGCTTCCGGGTAAAAGGTGGGGGCATGGTCATAGCCGGTCACCACCGCACGGGCGTCGGGGCGGGATGACTGCATGGCGGTGAATTCCAGATTGCGGCGGATCACCGCCTCGTTATCGGCGTAGTGATAAGAGGCCAGCTGAGAAACGATCATGGGCAGGGGCGCTTCGAGGCCGAAAAACGCCGTGTAGGAATCCTGCATCAGGTCGAAGGCGTGGGAGTAGCGTCCCCGTTCCCAGCGGAAGAAGACCTCGTTTTCCCCCTGATACCAGATCAGGCCCTTGGGGTGGAAGGACTGCAGCGGCGCCACCTTCTGGTTGAACAGCGTGCTCATATCCTGAAACACGTTGATCCCGCTCTCATCAAACCCCTCAAGGGCGTGATAGAAGCCGTCCGCTTTCACGTGGGCCAGCAGGTCGGCGTCGCCTTCGATCGTCTCCCGGGAGAGCCAGGAGATGATGGAGGAACCGCCCAGCGGGAGGCTGGCGATCCCCACGGGCACGTCGAGGTGCTCCGCCAGATCCGCGGCGAACCAGTAGCCCACGGCGCTGCAGCCCATCGCCGCCTCATCGTTGGCGCTGACCCACCGGCTGCCGGGGATATCGTTCTGAGGCAGGGCCGGGTGTAAGTCGTGGCTGCCTTTATAGAGCGGGATATCCGGTGCCAGCAGGATGCGGACCCAGGACTTGCGTTCCGTGGCGCACGCCTGCGGGGAGACGTACCCCTCCGCCTGCACGTAGGGATAGCCCATGTTGGACTGACCGGCGGCCAGCCACAGGTCGCCGAAGACAACGCCGGAGAGGGTGCGGAAGGGTTCGCCGTCGGCGCTGACCTCCAGCATATATTCCGCAAAGCCCCCGGCGGGCGCGTCGAAGGTCACGGCAAACACGCCGTCGGAAGCAACGGTCTCCCCTGCCGCAATCCGGGAACCGGCTGCGTCATAGAGGACGGCAGTGATCGCCGCGCCGTTTTTCGCGGTGCCGGCCACCGTGGCCGGAACGCTTTGCTGGAACAGCATGCCGTCGCCGTAGATCTCATACAGGGCGGCGTTCGCCCCGGCGGACGGCGCGGCGGCGGAGCCCAGCGCCATCATCGGCGTCAGCAGCGCCAGCATCAGGCTGAAAGAAATCAGTTTTTTTACAAAAATGCGCATATGGATCCCCTTCTCTTCTTTTTTCGTTCCCATTATACCCCACTCTGACAGATAATTCAATAAAGAAACCAAAAATGCGTTGAAGCGGCGGCGGATTTGTGGTACAATATCCTCATCTTGACAGAAGGGACATCACTACCATGACCAATCAGGAAAAATGCAAGCTGTTATTTGAAAAACTGGACGAGATCGACGCCTACGAGCGGTGCATCGGCAAGGTGCAGTTCGACATGGAGTGCTGCGCCCCGGAGGAGGGGCTGGAGCAGGCCGGCGAGGATATGGCGGTGCTGGGCAAGCGCGTCTTCGCCATGACCCACGACAAAGCCTATATCGACCTGCTGACGGCGCTGCACGAAGACCACGAGGGGCTGACCCCGGTGCAGGTCTCCGCCGTGGAGCACCTGTGGGAGGACTATGCCAGAGAGAAAAATATGACGCCGGACTTCGCCTACGAGCGCGATCTGGCCGAAAACAAGGCCTACGCGGACTGGCTGAAGGCCAAGCAGAAGAAGGATTTTTCCCTGTACCGGGATTCCTTCGCGAAGGTGATCGAAAACACCCGCAAGGCGGTCGCCGAGAACACGGAAGTTTCCTTCGGCTTCCGTACAGTGGAGATCGTGGGCAACCAGCTGCTGGTCAATGGACAGCCCATCCTCATCAAGGGCGCCGACCGGCATGAGCTGAGCCCCACTGGCGGTTACAATGTTACCGAGGCCGAGATGATCCGCGACATCCGGATCATGAAGGA
>CADAMO010000001.1 GCA_902788995.1 Oscillospiraceae bacterium | reverse complement strand
ATCTCTCATCTTTCATCTTTTTCACCTCTGACGCATCCGAGAAAGGAACACCCATGATAAAATATGTCCTCCCCCGCGAGGGACAGTTTTACAAGGCCAATCTCCACTGCCATTCCACCATCTCCGACGGGCGGCTGACGCCGGAGGAGCTGAAGGAGGCCTACAAAGCCCACGGCTATTCCGTGCTGAGCATCACCGACCACGAGCTGATGGTGCCCCACCACGACCTGACCGACCCGGACTTTCTGATGATGACCGGGTTTGAAATGAGCTTCAACGAGGAAAAGCCCTGGCAGGAAAACCCGAAGACCTGCCACATCTGCTTTGTGGCGCTGAACGAAAACGAGATATACCAGCCCTGCTTCCACCGGACGAAATATCTGGATGAGGAGGGCTTCAAGCTGGCGCAGTTCGACCCCGCCGAACCGGATTTTGAGCGGGAATACACGCCGGAGTGTATCAACGAAGCCATGCGCATCGGCCGGGAGAAGGGCTTTTTTATCACCTACAACCACCCGGTGTGGTCGCTGGAGCGGTACAACGAGTATTCAAAATATGAGGGCATGCACGCCATGGAGATCTGCAACTACTCCAGCGTGGTCTCCGGCTGGGACGAGTACAACCCCCGGGTGTATGAGGACTTTCTGCACCAGAACAAGCGCATTTTTGTGCAGGGCACGGACGACAACCACAACCGCCAGCAGCCGGACCACCCCAAGTGGGATTCCTTCGGCGCGTTTACGGTCATCAAGGCCCCGGCGCTGACCTACAGGGATATCGCCGAGGCGCTGGTAAAGGGCTGTTTCTACGCCTCCCAGGGACCGGAAATCAGGGGGCTGTGGCTGGAGGACAACGTGCTGCACGTGGATTGCTCCCCCGCCGTGCGGGTCTACTGCATCACAAAAGCCCGCCGGTGCATGGCGGGCTACGGAGAGAACGGTGGGCTTGCGGAGCACGCGGCCTTTGAGCTCCGCCCCGAAGACGGCTACGTGCGCATTTCCGTGCAGGATGAAAAGGGCAACCGGGCCGATTCCAACGCCTATTTCACCGACGAGCTGTTCCGTTAAAATATCCATTCATAGAGGACCCCGAACCATTCCCGCACCCAGTAGGTGGGCAGCAGGCCGACGCCGGAGGGGGCGGAGACGGCGTAGGTTTCCATCCCAAGCGCCTTCGCGATCAGCCCGGCGCGGTACTGGTGATATTCATTGGTCACAACGACAACGGTCTCAGGCAGGCCGTTGTCGTTTATAATGGCTTGGGAAAAGAGGAGGTTTTCCCGGGTGGAGGTGGAGCGGTCCTCCAGGTACAGCCGCCCGGGGGCGATGCCCGCGGCGGTCAGCTCCCGGTACATGCAATCCGCCTCGGGGATCTCCTCGTCCTCCCCCTGCCCGCCGGAGAGGATGCAGACCGCGTCCGGATGCTCTTTCAAAAAGCGTTCCGCGGCGGTCAGCCGCTGCCGCAGGGCCTTGCTGGGCCGCGTTCCCTTCACGTGACAGCCCAGCACCACCACGGTGACGGGCTCCCCTTCCGGCGGGGCGTTGAGGGCGGCGCGGACCATCAGCGCGGATTCCACCGCCGCCAGCAGAAGACCACAGCAAAACAGCACGCAGAAAAGAGAGGTCAGCAGCCTCCCTTTTTTCGTTTTCCGCAGGGTTTGCAGCCGTGGGAGGATCTTCGGGCGGAACAGCCCCCAGGCCAGCAGCCCGCCGAAGCAAAGCAATCCCGCGATAGTGCCGATATTGAAGATGCCGCCCAGCAGGATCGGAGCGAAGAAAAACAGGAAGCCGATCCCGCCGACAATGATCTGGATCAGGCGCTTTATTTCAATAGTGAAGCTTTTGTTATGCAGCATATTATCACCAACAATTCAATATTTCAATTATGCGCATTCCTACGACGCATGACTTGCTCAACTTTCCCACTTCAGGAAAGAAAGCATTGGCGAGATGGCGCACCCCCCCCGTAGCGCGGCACCTCAGTGCCGCTCTTCACGCAAACAACTATCGCAGCACGACGCACGACTGACAATCAATAGCCGCAGGTCATGATCTGCCACGGGCCGCCGTCGGTGCGGGCCAGCCACCACTGCCAGCCGTAGTATTCCTCATCCGTATTGAACGCCCCGCTGTTTGTCTTAGGAGAATGGAACTCCGACGTGAACATGATACACCGGGTAAAGGGCTCCGGCGCGTCGCCCGGGTCTCTCAGCTCGTTCATCCAGGCGAGGTTTTCCGCATTGCACTGCTCGTCGGCGCCGTAGGTGATGCGGTGCAGCTCGCAGTCTTTCCACTGCTCCTCCGTGAAGCGCTGCCGGATCACTTCGATGGCTTCGTCCATCTCCTCTTTGGTATAAATCGCTGATTTGCCGTAATCGATCTTCACTTCGGAAAAGGAACGGCTTCCGCAGCCGGTCAGACAATACACACAAAACAACGTAAGCAATATCGCGGTAATCCTTTTCATCATAAGGCCTCCAAAGAATAATATGATTATTATGTTGTTTTAACCTTAAAAAGAATTAAATCAGGCGGCGCCTAGGTATTCTTCCAGCGTGCATTCCGTTTCCCGGATCGCCCGGGCGGCGTCGGCGCCCACGTAACGGTAGTGCCACGGCTCATAATCGATGCCGGTGATCTCCTCCGCCCCCTGCGGATAGCGCAGGATGAAGCCGTATTGCCAGGCGTTCTCCGCCAGCCACTCGTACAATTGCCATTCGTCCGAGGTGTGGGAGTTGATATCCACCGCCAGTCCCAGCTCATGCTCGCTGTAACCGGGCCGTGCCACCGTGCGGCGGGCTTCCTTCCGCGCCGCCTTTTCCGGCCAGCCCTGCCGGAGCAGCTCGTCCACCTTGCTTTCCATGATCTGCTCCTGTTCCGCCCCGGTGCGGTACCCCGCCCGGACGAAGGGCGACAGGCCCGCCGCCCGGGCGTCGTCGAACATCCGCTGCAGATCGGGATAGATACGCTCGTCCACCCGTTCCCCGTTGGAAAGGGTCAGCAGTGGGGGCGCGAAGCCCTTTGGCAGGGCGCAGTCCCCGTTCACCAGCACCAGCCGCCAGTCGTCCTGATACCGGGGCGAACGGAGAAAAGAAAACACGGATGATCCGCCGCCGACCCGCGCCATTCCGCAGAAGGCGGCGGACGCGAGGATCAGCAGAACCACCGCGCCGCACAGCAGATACTTTGTCAGATTGCGTTTTTTGTTCATCATAAAACACCTTTCTTATTAATGCGGCAATTAAACAATTGGAAATAAAGGATGTTGTCTTGCCGCATTAATAATACGATCATAACGCCGTTTTTTGCCGTTTTACGGCAAAAAACATGGCGAAATATTACTTCGGCAATAAGAAAGCCGTTGTTCATTCTTCAAATTATTTAATTGCCGAAGTAATAAGTACGGGAAGCGGTAGCGCGGCACCTCAGTGCCGCTCGGAACGCAAACAACTGTTTTGTGAACTGAAAACAAGGGTTTCGCTGATAATACAACGATGATCCCTATCTTTCAGATTACCGAAATGCAACTCCGGCGAATAGCGGCACTGAGGTGCCGCGCTACAAAAAGCGTCCCCCGCTATGCCTATATGGTAGCACAACGGGGGAAGGTTTGTTTTCGGTTTTTATCAAGGGGAACTGACGTTTTTCTGACGAAATTCTTACGATTTTCTGACGGGCAGGGTGACGGTGAAGCGGACGGTCCCGTTTTCGCTCTCGGCGGCGATCGTGCCGCCCTGGGCTTCCGTCAACTGCCGGGCGATGGCAAGGCCAAGGCCGCTGCCGCCGGTTTCGCTCCCCCGGGCTGCGTCCAGCCGGTAGAACCGCTCGAAGATCCGTTTCAGCTTTTCCGGCGGGATGGTCCGGCAGCGGTTTTCCGTCACGATCTTCACGGTTTCCCCTTCCCGCGTCAGGGTCAGGGTGATGGCGGAATCCGGATAGCTGTAATTGACCGCGTTGCGCAGCAGGTTGTCAATGATGCGCTCGGTCTTTTCCACGTCGCAGAAGCAGCGGACCTCCGGGGCGATGTCCGTCTCGATCCGCAGGTTCTTTTCCGCCAGCAGCGGCAGGAATTCAGAGGCAAGCTGTTCCAGCATCCGGGAGAGGTTCACGTCCTCCGGCGACAGCTCGACGGAAGAGAGGTTGAAGCGGGTGATCTCGAACATCTCCGCCGCCAGCTCCTCCAGCCGCTGGGCTTTTTTCAGCGCCACGCCGGTGTATTTCGCCCGCTGGGCGGCGGGCATATCCGGCGCGTCCCGCAGCAGGGTCAGGTAGCCGATCACACTGGTAAGGGGCGTTTTCAGGTCGTGGGCCAGGTAGGTGACCAGATCGTTTTTCTTCTGGGATTCCTCCCGCAGCAGCGCCTTTTCCCGGTCCATTTTCAGCCGTGCGTCGGCAATTTTGGAGAAAACCTCCGCGTCGTCCGGCGGCAGCTCCGCGGGCAGCGGATCTTCTTCTAAAAGATAGCGCTGCAAATGGGCCGCCAGCTCCCGGGCGTGTTTGCGGCGGGTGCGCTGCCGGACCACGTCGTGCACAACGATGCCGATCCACGAGCCGAGCAGCGCCAGCACAACAAGCGCGTTGGTGATATAGGCTTTCACGGCGTCCCAGCTGATCCACTGGACGATGCGCACCACGTCGCCGTCCTGCTCCGTCGTTTCATAGGCGAACCGCCGGGAAAGCCAGTCCGCCAACACTCCGTCGGAAACTGTGTCGGTGATAAAATAAATGACGCCGCCCGCCAGCAGGATCGCCGCGGGAATCACGAGGAACCGCAGATATTTCCAGTGCTTACGCATCGATCTTGTACCCCACTCCCCACACGGTTTTGATGAATTTCGGCCTGCGGGGCGGCTCGTTCAGCTTTTCCCGCAAACGGGCGATGTGCGCCATGACCGTGTTGTTGTTATCCAGGTATTTCTCGCCCCACACCGCCTCAAACAGTTCCTCCGAGGGCACCACCTGGCCACGGCGTTCACACAGATACCACAGGATGCCGAACTCGATGGGCGTCAGCGGCACACTTTGGCCGTACAGCTCGCACACGTGGGTCTGCCCGCAGACATATAACCCGTCCTTGTCGTAGACCGACGGTTCCGCCGTGTTGTACTGGGTGTAGCGCCGCAGCTGGGTCTTGACCCGGGCGACCACCTCCAACGGATTGAAGGGCTTGGTGATATAGTCGTCCGCCCCCAGCGCCAGCCCGTTGATCTTGTCCAGGTCGGCAGTGCGGGCGGTCAGCATGATGATGGGGAACAGATGGGTCTCCCGCAGCTTGCGGCAGAGAGTAAAACCGTCCGTATCGGGCAGCATCACGTCCAGCAGGGCCAGCGACACGTCCTCTCCGGCGACGATCTCCATCGCCTGCGCCGCGCTGTACGCCTTGCACACGCGGAACCCCTCGTTTTTCAGGTACAGCTCCACCAGCTCCGCGATCTCTTTTTCGTCGTCCACGATCAATACGGTCTCTGCCATGCTTTGCCTCCGTTGCGGGAAATTGCCGCCGGGAAAACCGCTTCCGCCGTGCGGCGGAGGGCGGAGCCCCCAACGATGCCCGTTGATTTCTTTCTATTATATCACGGGCGGGCGGTTTTTGTCCAGTCGTGACGATTTTTTTGTGGATTTTTGTGAGCGGGTGTGGTAGAATCGTGTCAGACCGACGCCTTGCGGCGTATGACTTGGAGAACGATATGAAACGAATCGGACAATGGCTGAAAAAAGAACCCATGCTCACCGTCTCCGTGGCGGCGGCGCTGCTGTCGCTGTTCCTCACGCCCCCTTCGGCGGCGCTGCTCAGGGAGATCGACTGGCGGACGCTGGGCACGCTGTTCATGATGCTGACGGTGCTGGAGGGCTTCAAGCAGGAGAACGTCTTCGCGCCGGTGCTGCGGCTGGCGGGTAAGATCGGCACGCTGACGGGGCTGGGGCTGTTTTTGGTGTTCGCCGTCTTTTTCAGCTCCATGTTCGTCACCAACGACGTGTCGCTCATCATCTTCGTGCCGCTGACGATCCTGCTGTTCCGCGCGGCGGGGCGGGAATCGTTCATTCTGCCGCTGCTGGCCATGGAAAACATCGCGGCGGTGCGGGGTTCCCTGCTCACCCCCTTCGGCAGCCCGCAGAACCTGTTCATCTTCGGGCGCAGCGGGGTTTCCCCCTGGCGCTTCATGGCCTATATGTTCCCCCTCTGGATCCTATCCGGCGCGCTGCTGGCGGCCTTCGTGCTGTTCCTGTTCCGCCGGAACCTGCGGGAGAAAACGGCCCTTGCGCCAAAGACCTTCACGGAGGGGAGCGAGGGCGGCAAAGGCAAAAAGGCCGTGCTGCTGTGCCTGTTCGCGCTGGTGATCGCCACCATCGTCAGCCGCACGCCCTGGTGGTACGTTGCGGTGGGGATCGTGCTGCTGGCGGTGCTGATCGCCGACAGACGGCTGCTGCTGAAAACGGACTACGTGCTGCTGCTGACCTTTTTGTGCTTTTTCGTGTTCTCCTCCTCCGTGGCGGCCAACGAACACACCGCCGCCTTTTTGCGGAAGGCGGTGGCGGGCAGGGAATACCTCGTCAGCATCCTGATCAGCCAGGTGATCTCCAACGTGCCGGCCGCCATCGTGCTGTACCCCTTCTCGCAGAACACCGGCGCGCTGCTCTACGGGCTGGATTCGGCGGGCCTGTGTACGCTGATCGGCTCGCTGGCCTCGGTCATCAACTACCGCATCTACGTGCGGGAGTACCCGAAAAACGGGATGAAATTCATCAAGGTGTTCACCCTCGTCAGCCTCGCCTTTTTCGCCTTTGTGGCGCTGCCGGGCTATTTCATCAGCAAAGCGACGGCGCTGTGAGAAAGTCGCCGGCCGCTGCATCTATCCGTTTATCCAAAAAGATCCCGGAGGGTGAATCCGGGATCTTTTTACGTTGCCGTCATTTGATCTATCAATACACCGCCGCGTGGGAGAGCACGGGGCAGACGCGGGAATCCAAGATGAGAATGCGGATCTCGTCGGTGGTGACGGGACGGAAGCGGCAGTATTTTTTGTAGCCCACCGTGGTGCCCTCATAGATGCGTTTCCAGCCCTTGCCGCAGCGGTATTCCACCGCGAAGCGCTCGATGCGCTGGCTGAAACGGAGGTCCTCCTTCAGCGTCAGGATGTGCAGCTTGCGCATCTCCGGCATTTTCACGCTGACGGTGACGGTATTGTCGCCGTCATTCGTTTTGAAGTACGAATCGCAGGAATCCTCCCGCAGGTTTTCCGCCGTGTGGACGCCGTCGTCGGCGGAGGCGGTAAAGACCGCGTCCTTCGCCAGATTTTCGGCAAAGACGGCGCGGATCGTATCGCCCAGCAGCGCCAGCCGCTGCACGTCCGTCGGCGAAAACAGGCCGTCCGCGTCCGGCGGGATATTCAGCAGCAGCGTGCTGTTGCCGCCCACGGTCCGCAGGTACAGGTCGGTCAGCTCCTTCACCGTCTTCACCTGCCGGTTCTCCTTTTTGTGCCAGAACCAACCGGGCCGGATGGAAACGTCGGTCTCCGCCGGTTTCCACATCAAAGCGGGGGCCCGTTCCAGCAGCTCGCGGCTGCCCAGCTCCGGGTCCGTCTCGGACAGCACCGTTGCGGGATCGTCTCCGTCCGCCGCCAGCCGCAGCCCCTCCGGCACCACGCTCCACTCGCTCTGGCGGGTGACGCCGGCCTCGTTTCCGCACCAGCGCACGTCCGGCCCGCAGATGGAGATGCAGGCCTCCGGCTGGTACTGCCGCACAACCGCGTAATAACGCTGCCAGTCGTAGACCTGCTTTTTGCCGTTGGGCCCCTCTCCGCAGGCACCGTCGAACCACACGCAGAACAGATCGCCGTAGTTCGTCAGCAGCTCCGTCATCTGGGCGCAGAAATAATCGTCATAGGGCTTGCCCTGCCCGTAAAGGGGGCAGTTGCGGTCCCAGGGGGAGAGGTACACGCCGAATCTGATACCGCCCCGCCTGCAGGCCTCCGCCGCCTCCTTCACCACGTCGCCTTTTCCGCCCCGGAAGGGGGAATTCTTGACGCTGTGCTCCGTATAGGCGGATGGCCACAGGCAAAAGCCGTCGTGGTGCTTGGCGGTGACGATCAGCCCGGTCATGCCGGCGGATTTGATCGCCGCGACCCACTGATCCGCGTCCAGTTTTTTCGGGTTGAAGACGGCTTCCGCCTCTGTGCCGTCGCCCCATTCCTGATCGGTAAAGGTGTTCACCGTGATGTGGGCGAAAGCGTAGAACTCCATCTGCTGCAGGCGCAGCTGGCGCTCCGACGGCACACAGGCCACCAGCCGTTTGTCGCGCTCATATCCCTCATACATCGGCCTTTTCCTCCCGCTGCATGGCCTCGTTCACCGCGTCCTCGCAATCGCGCATGGCGAGGATGGTCTTTTCCATCAGCTCCGGCAGCTCCCAGCCCAGCAGCTCCGCGCCCCGGGTGATGACATCCCGGGAGCAGCCCGCCGCGAACTTTTTATCCTTGAATTTCTTTTTCAGGCTGGAAACCTCCATATCCTTGGTGCTTTTGGAGGGCCGCATCAGCGCCGCCGCGCCGATCAGCCCGGTGAGCTCATCCGCGGCGAAAAGCACCTTTTCCATCTCGTGCTCCGGCACGACGTCCACGGTGATGCCGTAACCGTGGGAGCAGACCGCGTGGATCAGCTCGTCGGAAGCCCCGCCCTCTTTGAGCAGCTCCGGCGCTTTGATGCAGTGCTGCTCCGGGTATAATTCAAAGTCGATATCGTGCAGCAGCCCCGCCTGCGCCCAGAAATCGGCGTCAGCGCCGTAGCCCAGTTCATTGGCGTACCAGCGCATGACGCCCTCCACCGTGTAGGCGTGGCGCAGATGGAACAGGTCCTTGTTATAGGTTTTCAGAAGCGCGACGGCCTCATCTCTCGGTAATACGTCCATTGTTTCTTTCCCCTTTTTGAATATTGATTCTATTTTGCATCGAAAAAACGAACGGTTTATGAAAGAAGTATGAATATTATTTAAAGAAAGTTGATTGAACGACAGAAGGAGGCAAATTGAGGGTTGTCGAGATGTTGCCCCATGCGGTAGCGCGGCACCTCAGTGCCGCTATAAGCACAAACAACTATTATAAATAGTTGCCTTAACGCTCATTATGTAAGAGAAAACGGCAGATAATTCCAAAATCCGTTTCAAAAGCTACATTTGTCAAGAGCGGCACTGAGGTGCCGCGCTACGATGATATTGCCCCTCGCAAACATTGTCGCGCAGCTTCGCTTGGAGCACTCGCATCGCTCTGTGTTTGCTCACCAAAACCGCCTCGCTTCATCCGCCACTGGCGGCGCTTCGGCGGTTTTGCCCCGACAAATCCCATTTTCCCGGCAAAGGGTATTGACAAAGCCCGGGGGAATGTGGGAAAATAAAAACAGATATATTCTTGTTTTCCCCCGGCGGCGGACGGCGATCATGCCCGCGCCGGGACGTCACCTGTTTTTCACTTTTCCTTTATACAGTAAAAGAGGCAAAAACGAAAAAAGGAGTGAGCGCGGCCATGGCAAACTGTCCCAAATGCGGCGAGCATCTGCGGCTGATCGACTGGAAGCAGAAATGCCCCCACTGCGGCGTCAACCTGATCCTCTACGACCGGCAGGAACGGCTGATGCAGGAAGCGGACGTCGCGGAGGTGCAGCACTATCATTTTCAGAAAAAAATCGACCGGCTGAAAACCGCCTTTATCGGTTCAAAACCCGCCATTGCGCGGATCTTCACCTCCCTTTTACCCGTCGGGGCCCTGTTCCTGCCCGTCTGGAAGCTGACGGCGCCGGAGGGCTTTGCGCAGTTATCCGGGAACGTGACGGTCATCAACGTCTATAACGCCCTGCGGGAGTGCGACCTGGGGGCGCTGATGAAGCTCTCGCCACAGCTCACGGCGGGCGTCTTCTCGCTGGCCCTTTCCGTGGTGCTGGTGCTGCTGCATTTCATTCTGCTGACGCTGGCCTGCTCCCCCAAGGCGAAGCCCCGCGGGGTGGCGCTGAACGTCCTGTTGCTGCTGACGTCTCTTCTGCCCGCCGCCGCGCCCTTTTTGCTGCCTAAAGGCGGCGCCTTCACCGGCACAGCGGGGATCGGCGCGTATCTCTACCTCGGCCTGATGATCGTCAACGCGGCGGTGGACCTCTGGGTGCTGTGGCACCCGGTGGAGATCGTCCACAAGCAGTGCTACGTGGGCGGCATACCGATAGAAGAGTACTTTGAGATGGAAAAGACCATGACGCGGGAGGCCATCCGCGCCGAGCAGTACCGCCGCCTGCAGGAACGGTACAACGAAAAGCAGGCCGCCTTTGAGGCCGCCGAACGGGAAAAGGAGGCGCACGCGAATGGATGACAACGTCAACGCCGTGACGGCGCAGTCCCCCGAAGCACAGGGGCAGGAGATGAACCAGGCGTACATGGACCGCCTGTTCTGTTCCACCAAAGAGCGCATCTCCTACGTGACCTATAAAGCGCTGGGGGGCATCACCCTCGGTTCCAACGACGTGGGCTCCAGCCTGTGGCTGTATAAAATTTTCGGCGTGCTGCCGGAAAGCTACGCCAACGCCATGGCGGGACTGCGGATCTACGACATGATCAACGACCCGCTCTCCGCCGCCATCATCGACAACATGCGCACCCGGTGGGGCAAATTCAAGCCCTTCCAGTACCTCTCTTTGCTGCCCGGCGTCATCATGGGCGTGTTCAGCTGCTTTATGCCCCTGTTTGCCAACGCCTGGGGGCTGGACGCGGCGGGCAGGCTTCTGATGCTGATGATCTTCAACTACGCCAACGAGACCATCGGCGCGTTTTTCGGCGGGGGCGGCTATATCGACAACGTTTTCACGCCCAACCCCAACGAGCGCACCTCGCTGCTGGTCAGCGCCAAGTTCGTGGGGGACCTGATCGCCAAATTCCCGGGGCAGATCCTGTCCTTCCTCTACGACCTTATCAACAACGGCGTGATGAAGGGCTCCATGACCAACGTGTTCGTCACCACCAAGACCGTCGTATGGGTGGTCGCCATCGTGCCCACCATTTTCTGGTACATCAACAGCCGCGAGCGGGTGCCCCAGTCGGAAAAGCCGCCCCACCCGGTGAAGGGCGTGCTCTCCGTCTTCCGCAACCGGCCCCTGCTGGTCTCCACCCTCTGCGACCTGGTGGGCGGCATCGACGTGGGGGCGGACGAGGCCCTGTACCGCAACGACGTGCTGAAATTCAACACCATCGGCATGGTGGCGGGCATCCCAGGCATGCCTCTCTCCTACGCCAGCTACGCTTTCGTGCCGAAGTTCCGGGCGCGGTTCTCCACCAAGACCCTCTGGTTCTTCCAGAGCGGCTCCATCGTCGTTTCCGAAGCGCTGTTCTTCTTCGTGGGGATGATCGGCGGCAAGGAGAACGGATGGTACCTGAAAAAGCTCCCCATGACCATCGCCTTCGGCGCGGGCAACATGCTGGAGATGGTCTTCTACGCCACCAAGGGCATCATCAAGGATGAGATCAACTACGAGGTGCTGGACTACTGCGAGTGGAAGAACGGCTTCCGTGTGGAGGCCACCATCGGCATGATGAAGGGCTATTTCAACAAGATCAAGGACATGCTGCTGCAGCTCATCAACTCCCGCCTGCTGCAATCCTGGGCGGGGTATCAGATCGGCGAGGACGCCATTCAGACAACGGAGACCAAATGGCGCATCTTCCTGCTGGCCCACGGCCCGCACCTGATCTTCGACCTGCTGGGGCTGATCCCCATGATCTTCTACAACATCGACAAACCCATGCGTGAAAAAATGTATCTCGACCTGGAACGCACCCGCGCCGCGCAGGCGGCCAGGGCTACCGGGGGCGAGGAAAGCGCCAAGGCGCAGGAACCGTAACACTATCATGAAACAACGCATTTCCATATTGCTGATCGCCGCCCTGCTGCTGACGGGGCTGACGGCCTGCTCCGGCAAGGGCGATCTGATCTTTTACGCCGCGGTGGACGCCCCGGCCAAGGGCTTCGATCCCCAGATCGTCTCAGACGAGACGGGAAGGATGATCGTCCGCGGCTGCTATGAGGGCCTTGTCACCGTGGCAGCCGACGGCAGCGTCGCCCCGGGCGTGGCCTCCTCCTGGACGGTCAGCCCCGACGGGCTCACCTACTTTTTCACGCTGCGCCCCGACGCGGCGTGGCACCTGACCAGCAACGCGCAGGAACAGTTGGAAAGCCGCCTGCCGGACAATTTTCCGCTGACCGTCACGGCCTATGATTTTGAGTTTGCCCTGCGCCGGGCGGTGGACCCCGCCATGGGCTCCCCCGACGCCTTCCGGTTCATGAACGTCGTCAACGCCGAAGCCATTCACCAGAGCAAAGCCGCGCCGGAGACCCTGGGCGTTTACGCCATTGACGCCCACACCCTGCAGATCAACCTGACGCGGCGGCAGAGCAACTTTCTGACCGTGCTGGCGGAACCTGCCGCCATGCCCTGCAGCGAGGTCTTCTTCAACGCCTGCATCGGCCGGTACGGCACCTATATCAAGTTTATCCTGTCCAACGGGCCCTATTATCTCTCCCGCTTCGACGAGAACTCCTACCGGTTGAACCGGAACCCCGACTATCACGGGGAACACCCGGGCAACGCGGACTATCTGTGGTATTATTACGTGGCCGACCGGAACAACCTGCTCAAGGATCTGGCGGACAGCGAATACTCCTGCGCGGCGCTGACCGCGGAGGAATACGGCAGGCTGCGCGTCAGGAAGGGCTTTACGGTGAAAGAGAACCGCAACCTGCTGCGCAGTCTGGTGTTCAACCTTGACGACCCGGCCCTTTCCAACGCGGACCTGCGCAAGGCGCTGGCCAGCGCCACGGATACCGCCGCCATTGCCGCCAACGCGGGAAAGACCTTGAACGCCGGTTACGCCCCGGAAAGCGCCGCCAGCGGGCTGGTGGGGTCCCATCCGAATCTTTACAATGAGGAAAAAGTCTACGACTACCTGCAAAAGGCGCTGGAAGCGCTGGACAAAACCTCCGTGGAGCTGACGCTGCTGTGCGAGGAGCAGCACGCGGACGCGATGCGCAAGCTGCTGCAGGAGTGGCAGAAGCTGTTGGGCGTGACGGTTTCGGTCAACATCAGCGCCGTCACCGCTCAGGAGCTGCGGGATGCCGTCGCCTCCGGCAGCTATCAGATCGCCTTCTACCCGGTCAAGGCGGAAACCTTCAGCACCTACGATTATTTCGGCGCGTTCACCTCCTATTCCGGCGACAACTTCGCCCATTACGCCTCCGCCACCGCCAACCTGCTGGTCAACACCCTGTATTCCGGCGACAACGTGAAATTCGCGGCCTGCTACCGCTCGCTGGAAAACCTGCTGGCCTCCGACGTGTTCATGCTGCCGGTGTGGAATGAAAGCACCTATTTCGTCTGCACCAAGGGCGTTTCAGGCGTCGATTACCGTGGAGGGGATCAGCTGTATTTCGGGGAAGCGACAAAATCGTAAGCCTTTTTAATGCGGAATTCGGAATGCGGAATGCGGAATTATTGAGAGGGAAGGGTCTGAAATGATCTACAATAATGCAGTCAGAGATAAAAGCAAAGCGTTTGCCCTTCAGATTATCCGTTTATACCGATATTTATGCGTTGAACACGAATTCGTATTATCAAAGCAGATTTTGCGAAGCGGCACAAGCATCGGCGCAAATATCCGTGAAGCGCAAAGAGGGCAAAGCAAACCTGACTTTTATTCAAAAATGAATATTGCACTAAAAGAAGCAGATGAAACTGCCTATTGGCTTGAACTCCTGTATGAAAGCGATTTCATTGACAAATCAACGTTTGAACCACTGTATTATAATTGCGAAGAGCTTATCAAATTATTGACTTCTATCACAAAAACGCAACCTAAATAATTCCGAATTCCTCATTCCGAATTCCGCATTTTAACATTTACCGAAAAGGAGACTTACCCCATGTCTATCATTCGCGCTTTTCGGGCCGTGCGCCCGAAAAAAGAATACGCCGCGCAGGTGGCGGCGCTGCCCTACGACGTCATGAATTCCGCCGAGGCGCGGGTCAAGGTGCAAGGCAATCCCCTGTCCTTCATCCACGTGGATAAGGCCGAGGTCGATCTGCCGGAGGGCGTCGATCTTTACTCCGACGCGGTCTACGCCAAGGCGGCGGAAAACCTGCAAAAGCTCTCCGACGAGGGCGTCTGCTTAACAGAGGACGTGCCGAAGCTGTATATCTACCGCCAGCAGTGGAACGGCGTGTGCCAGACGGGCATCGTGGGCTGCGCCTCCGTGGACGACTACCTGAACGGCGTTATCAAGCGCCACGAGCTGACCCGTGCCGACAAGGAGGAGGACCGGATCCGCCACGTGGATACCTGCGACGCCAACACCGGCCCCATCTTTCTGGCCTATCGCCGCAGCGGCGTCATTGACGCGGTGATCGACAAAGTGACCGCCCTTGCGCCGGAGTACGACTTCGTCAGCGAAGGAAACGTGCAAAACACCGTATGGGTTATCGACGACGCGGCCGACATCGCCGCCGTGACAGACGGTTTCCGGGCGGTGGAATCCCTCTATATCGCCGACGGCCACCACCGGGCGGCCTCCGCCGTCAAGGTGGCGCTGAAACGCCGCGCGGCCAACCCCGGCTATACGGGGGAAGAGGAGTTCAACTTCTTTCTGGCGGTGTACTTCCGCGCGGACGAGCTGAAGATCCTCGACTACAACCGCCTGCTGAAGGACACGAACGGCCTTTCCGACGAAGCGCTGTTCGGCAGGCTGGGCGAAGTGTTCGCCATGGAAAAGAGCGATAAGCCGGTGAAGCCCGCCGCCCGCCACACCTTCGGTATGTTCTACAAAGAGCAGTGGTACGCCCTGACGCTCAAAGAGGGCCTTGCCGACGAATCCGACGCGGTGGGCAGCCTTGACGTTTCCCTGCTGCAAAAGCTGGTCAACGAGCCGATCTTCGGCATCGGTGACCCGAGAACGGACAAGCGCATCGACTTCGTGGGCGGCATCCGTGGCCTTTCAGAGCTGGAAAAGCGCTGCCGGGAGGATATGGTTCTCGCCTTTTCCATGTACCCCACCTCCCTCGACGAGCTGATGGCCATTGCGGACGCGGGCGAGATCATGCCCCCGAAATCCACGTGGTTTGAGCCGAAGCTGCTCAGCGGATTGTTCATCCACCGGCTTTCATGAGGGCGCAACGCAGAAAAAACGAAAAAAAACCAAAAAAATCAAAAAAAAGCTTGCAATTACGGCGGGAATCTGTTATTATGTTTTCTGCTGATTTATTAGTCCAGTAATCAAAGGAGGTGCGCTCCAAATGGCAAAATGCGATTTTTGCGGAAAAGACGTGAAGTTCGGTATCAAGGTTTCCCATTCCCACAGAAGATCCAACAGAACCTGGAAGCCCAACGTGAAGAGAGTCAAGGCGATCGTCAACGGCTCCCCCTGCAGAGTTTATGCCTGCACACGCTGCCTGCGTTCCGGTAAGGTCACCAGAGCGGTCTGATCCGATCAACAGAACGAAGAATATAAGCCGAGGGTTCGCCTTTCGGCTTTTTTCTTTTTTCATAGTGTTACAGCGCAGTTCCGATTTACTGCTCCACCAATTTAATCGTGAATCATTTATGCGCCGGATAAACGTCGCAAGACAAGGAAGAAACCGCAAGACAGGCTGTCCCCTGTCGAGGATTTCTGACGCCGTATTGCGGCGTTTAGACAAGCAGAAATCTTCAAGTATTAATTGGTGGAGCAGTAACGACGCAAGGCGCGTGATACGCGAAGAAACACTTGCGTTGAAAACGCAGCTGAGGCTGCGTGCTGCGGGGTCTCGACATTTTTCAACGTATTGATTCAAATCGCGCAATCCTCCGGGATAAAATAAAATAAAATAAATAAAATAAAGGTTAAAAAAATACTTGCCAAACCACAGGAAAAGTAGTATAATGATTACCAAGTGAAAAAGACTTGAATTTTGCTTCTGTCATGCGGCGTGTTGGTCCTGTGCGACGGAGCGCCGCGAACCATGTCAGGCGGGGAACCGAGCAGCATTAAGCGGTCAGCCCGTGCGACACAGTCCGCCTGCACGCCGTGTGACAGAGGCAAAATTTTATTTATAAAAGTGAAACACATCACTTTATAAAATCAAAAACGCGCAGCGTTTTTCCGACTTTCAACTTTTATCTTTCAACTTTCAACTTTCAGGAAAAAACTTCCTCCCCACAGAAAGGACTGTCCCGCCTTGTACCGCGTCCTCTACCGTAAATGGCGGCCGCAGGTGTTTGCCGACGTGATCGGCCAGCCCCAGGTCACCAAGACACTCTCCTATCAGATCCGGGAAAACCGCCTGGCCCACGCCTACCTGTTCACGGGTTCGCGGGGGACGGGCAAAACCACCTGCGCGAAAATATTCGCCAAGGCGGTCAACTGCCTGCACCCGGTGAACGGCGACCCCTGCAACGAGTGCGAGATCTGCCGCGGCATCGACAACGGCTCCGTGCTGGATATCGTGGAGATCGACGCCGCCAGCAACAACGGTGTGGACGATATCCGCCTGCTGCGGGACGAGGTCAACTTCACCCCCTCCCAGGCCACCTACCGGGTCTATATCATCGACGAAGTCCACATGCTCTCCATTGCGGCCTTCAACGCGCTGCTGAAAACGCTGGAAGAGCCGCCGGAGCACGTGAAGTTCATTCTGGCCACCACCGAGGTGCACAAGCTCCCCTCCACGATCCTCTCCCGCTGCCAGCGGTTTGACTTCCGCCGGATCGAGCCCGCCTGCATCGCGGACCGGCTGGTGGAGATCGCCAAGGCGGAAAACGCGTCGCTGGATTACGACGCGGCGGTGCTGATCGCCCGCATTGCGGACGGCGGTATGCGGGACGCGCTCTCGCTGCTGGACCGCTGCCTTTCCGTGGCAAACGACGTGACCGTGGACGTGGTCTCCTCCTCCGCGGGTCTGATGAACCGCGAATATATTTACGACCTGATGGACGCCGTCGCCGCCAAGGACACGGCCCGGTGCCTTTCCATTTTAGACGAGCTGCACAAGGCCTCCTGCGATACGGAGCGCCTCTGCGTGGAGCTGATCGACCGGTTCCGCAGTTTTCTGATCGTGAAGACGGTGGCCCACCCGGAGAACCTGATCGTCTGCACCGCCGAAGAGCTGGAGCGGATCAAAACCTCCGCCGCAGCGTTTACCCAGGAATACGTGCTGTACGCGCTGGGCGTGCTGGCCGCCGCGTCGGAGGCCATCCGCCGCACCCAGAACCGCCGCATTGAGGCGGAAATGGCGCTGATCCGCCTGTGCCGCCCGGAGACCGACGTTTCCGTCACCGCGCTGACCGCAAGGGTGGCCGCGCTGGAAAAAGAGATCGCCCGGCTGAAAAGCGGCGCGGTCGCCTTCTCCCCCGCCGAAACGCCCGTTGCTCAAACGCCCGTTGAAACGCCCTCGCCGCGGCAGCAGGCCGCCCCGCCAAAGCCGGCCCCCGCCCCCGTCGCCGCACCGGCGGAACTCTCCGAAAACGACGCGACGATTCCGCTTTTTTCCGACGACGCGCCCCCCTTTGACGATATACCGCCCTTCGACGAGGCGCCCCCCTTTGACGACGCACCGCCCTTTGACGACGCGCCGCCGCCGGACGAGCCTTTCGGGGAAGCGACCGTTCCGACGCCAAAACGCGACAGCCGTGAACAGCGACCCTCCTTCTCCGGTTTCGCCGCTGACCGCCCCTCCTCCGGCAGCTTTGCGGACAGATTCGCCGCCGCCGGAACGGAAGAGACGGACGACGAGCCCTTTGATTTTGACGCGTTCATGAGCGAACACGCCGGAAGCGGGTCCTCCGCCGGCAGCAACCCGCCGCCCCCCCCGGACGACGGATTTGACTTTGACGCCTTTATGCAGGAACACGCCGGAAGCCCGCAGGCCGGGGACGCCACGGTACCGCTCCCCTTCGATGCGGCAGGCGGACCCTCCGCCGCCCCGCAGACGCAGGTGCTGACGGATGAGCCCACGGCGACGCCCATCGACGGCCGCACGTGGATGCAGATCATCCTCGGCACGGAAAAGCGGTTCGCCCCGCTGATCGGCCAGCTGACGGATTCCACCGCCTCCATCGCGGGCAACACCATCCTCATCCGGCTGGGGGAAAACAAGATCAAGACCTTTATCAACCCCGCCTATCTCTCCAAATACGTCAGTGAAGCCGCGCTGGAAACGCTCGGCAGGAAATACAATATCAAAGTAGAGTAAAAGGAAGTAACCGATATGAAAGCAAGAATCCCCAACCAGCCCTCCCGCAACGACATGATGCAGAAGATCCAGAAGATGCAGGAAGAGATGAGCAACGTGCAGGAGGAAGTGGAAAACACCGAGTTTTCCGCCAGCTCCGGCGGCGGCGCGGTGGAAGTGACCGTCACCGGCAAGCACGAGGTGAAAGCGATCAAAATCCAGCCCGAAGTGGTGGACCCCGAGGACGTGGAGATGCTGGAAGACCTGCTGATCGCCTCCCTCAACGAAGCCATCCGCAAGGCCAACGACACCATGGAGACCAGAATGAACGGCCTGACGGGCGGTCTCAATATCCCCGGGCTCGGCGGGCTGGGCCTTTGATTTATGGACAGCGCCGTTTCATTTGAAAAGCTGACGGAGCAGTTCCGCCGCATGCCCGGCATCGGGGCGAAGACCGCCATGCGGCTCGCCTTCTACGTGCTGGAACTGCCCAAGAACGAGGTGGAGGAGCTGGCGGAGACCATCCGCGAGGCGGGGGAAAAGATCCACCGCTGCCCCGTCTGCTGCAACCTGACAGACGAAGAGCTGTGCCCCGTCTGCAAAAACGTCAATCGCAAGCACGGCCTGATCTGCGTGGTGGAAAACGTGGAATCCCTGATGGCCATTGAGAACACCAAGGAGTACGGCGGCGTCTACCACGTGCTGCACGGGGTGATTTCGCCCTTGGACGAGGTAGGCCCCGAGGATATCACCCTGAAAGAGCTGCTGGCCCGCGTCAACGAAGGGGGCGTGGAAGAGGTCATCATGGCCACGGGCAGCAACGTTGAGGGCGAACTGACCGCCATGTATATCTCCAAGATGTTAAAGCCCCTGGGTGTGAAGGTGACAAGGCTGGCCTACGGGCTGCCGGTGGGCAGCGATCTGCAATATGCGGATTCCGTCACGCTGTCACGGGCGATTCAGGGACGGCAAGCGCTTTGATCCCCGGTAGCGGGGCACCTCAGTGCCGCTTCTGGCAATAACAATCTGTTTTACGCATTGTCCCCCTCTGGCAGACCGTGAGTTTAAAGCTGCCGGTTCCAAACGATAACCTGTATAGCAGTTACATCTATCGTCAGCGGCACTGAGGTGCCGCGCTACCATCATAAAAAAGGAGAAGAAAATGAAGTACGCCATCACATTTGATATCGGCACCACGGGCGTCAAGACCTGTGTGTTTGAGATTTCGGATACCATCAAGCTGCTGGGCAGCGCCTCCGAGGGCTATCCGCTCTACGTCTTCCCGGACGGCGGCGCGGAGCAGGACCCCGACGAATGGTGGGAAGCCGTCTGCGACACGTCAAAGAAGGCCGTCGCCGACGCGGGCGTCTCCCCCGACCGGATCGAGGGCATCTCCTTCTGCTCGCAGATGCAGGGCCTTGTGCTGGTGGACAAGGAGGGCAACGCCATCCGCCGCGCCTTCAGCTATATGGATCAGCGGGCCCGGGAGGAGCTGAAAAAGGGCATCGCCCACGGCATTCAGGTGGCGGGCGCCAGCGTTCCGATCCTGCTGAAATCACTGGCCATCACCGGCGCGGTGGCGGCCTCCGTCAAGGACCCGGTCTGGAAATACAACTGGGTCAAAAACCACGAACCCGAAAACTACAAAAAGATCTATAAATGGCTGGACGTGAAGGAATACCTGATCGCCCGCATGACCGGCCGCTGCGTGATGACGCGGGATTCCGCCTTCGGCGCGCTGCTGTACGACCTGAAGCACGACTGCTGGTCCGAAAGCCTGTGCAAAACGCTGGGCGTGAACCCGGCCCACATGCCGGAGCTGGTGAGATCCACCGACGTGGTGGGCGGCCTGCGGGAAGCCCAGGCAAAGGAGTTGGGCCTGAAGGTCGGCACCGCCGTATTCGGCGGCGGCGGCGACGCTTCGCTGATCGGCGTGGGCGCCGGCGCGGTAGCGCCCGGCGACACCCACATCTACTGCGGCACCTCCGGCTGGGTCTCCACGGTGGTGGAAAAGAGCATCGTGGACGCTTCCGCCATGATCGCCGCGGTAGTCGGCGCGGATCAGGGCAAATTCAACTACTTCGGCGAGCTGGAAACCGCCGGCAAGTGCCTGGAGTGGGTCAAGGACCACCTGGCGCTGGACGAAATCAACATCTACCTCAAGAAAGAGGACGTGGCCGCCAGCTTTGAGACCGAATACACCAGCCTTTACGACTATATGACGGAGATCATCGACAAGGTGCCCGCCGGTTCCAACGGCGTGATCTTCACCCCGTGGCTCCACGGCAACCGCTGTCCCTTTGAGGACCCCAACGCCAGAGGCATTTTCTTCAACCTGTCGCTGGAGACGGGCAAGAGCGACATGATCCGCGCCGTCATCGAGGGCGTGTGCTATCACCTGCGCTGGTTCATGGAGGCGGAGGACAAGAAGGTCAAGTCCTCCGAGACGATCCGCTTTGTGGGCGGCGGCGCGCTCTCTTACGCCACCTGCCAGATCCTCAGCGACGTGCTGGGCAAGAAGGTGGAGACCGTTGACAAACCCCAGAACGTGGGCGCGGTGGGCGCGGCCGTCACCATCGCAGTAGGCCTGGGCCTGATCGACGGCTTCAAGGACGCCAAGAAGCTGATCCCCGTGGTGAAGACCTACACCCCCAACGCCGCCAACAAGGCCGTCTATGACAGGCAGTACGCCGTGTTCAAGGAGCTGTATAAGGTCAATAAAAAGAACTTCGCGGCGCTGAACGGTTGATTCCGGTAGCGCGGCACCTCAGTGCCGCTCATGCAACAACAACTGTTTCAGATCAAAAAAAACAGCATCCTGTAAAACGATGCTTCCTCTGATTTTCTAATTCAACAATATTTCATTGGCAAATAGCGGCACTGAGGTGCCGCGCTACCGGGTCAGCGAAATCCGATCGCGCCCTTCAAAAAAAGGAGACAAAAAATGACACAGCAACAGATGATGGAGATGCTCTACGCGGGGATCGAGCCCGCCATGACGAGCTGCGGCTTTATCGCCGAACGCAAAGCGGACGCCCCCAAGGGAAGCAGCCCGGTATACGAGCGGGAAAGCCAGTCCGTGATCGACTTCAAAAGCGACAAGGGCAGAGCCCGTTTCGTGTTCAACAAGGACAGGATCCACCTGCTTTTCGGCGCCAACGACATTGACCTGACGGACGATTCCGCCTTCAATCTTGATTCCACCTACCTCTTCGTGCTGGAGGAATACGGCGAGAAGGATCTGAAGAGCCTTGTCAATGAGATCTCCGAATACATGACGGATACCTACCTCGTCAAGAAAAAGGTAAACACGAAGATGAAGGCCCCCTCCACCGTCTCAAAGGCGGCGGCGAGAAGCGGCGCGATGGCCTATGACCCCATTACGCTGGCCACCAAATTCGCCGGCATGTTCCCCGCGCTGAAAGACGATATCAAGGAAAACATCAACACCTACGGCGAGTTTCTGTGCGAGGATTTCTTCGTGAACCACGCCAACCGGTATATCATGGACGTGATCCGCAGCAACAATCCCCAGCAGATGAAGAAGGTCTTCAACATTCTGGGCGAGGTCTATGAAGACGGCACCAACGAGGTGCAGAGCCTGATCGCCGTGACGATTCTCGGCGAGATCAAAAACGATCCCCACATCATTCAGCAGATCATGCCCTATCTGACGGATACCATGCTGGAGCCGGTGCTGGCGGCCAACGAGCGGCTGGCCAAGAGCAAATCCAGCCAGCTCCGTCTGGAGCATCCGCCGAAGTACAAGCCGAAAAAGCAGAAGCGCCCCGGTCTGCTGCAGACGCTCATGGGCGGTGGACAGCCCGGCGGCGGCATTCAGCAGTAACGCGCCAGGCGTGAGGTTTGAGAGCTGAGGGGTGAGAAACGATATCCCGTGTTTTTACGGATCGGTTCTCGCACGCCACATCTCCGGCCTCGCGCCTGTTTTTTTATCAAAATAACGGAGGCGACGTTATGTATCAACTGATTGTCAAGATAGGACTGATTCTCACTATGATCTGGAACATCTGCTTCGGGGCCAACGCCCCCATCCGTCAACAGGAAGTCAAAGAAAACGGCTCGCTGGCCGCCGTGGATGAACTGGGAAGAAAGGTGATCACCGCCGGAAAAAGCGAAAAACAGGTGGGCGTCTTTTATTTCCTTTGGGCGGGCGAGCACGGAACCGACGGCCCTTATGATATCACGGAGATCACGAAAAAGGACCCGCAGGCCTACCTCTCCGCCGAGCGCTGGGAGGCGGCCGGAGGCGGCGGATACGGCGCGTTCCACCACTGGGGCGAGCCGCTGTTCGGGTATTATCTGCAGAGCGACAGATGGGTCATTTCTCGTCACTGTCAGATGCTGACGGACGCCGGTGTGGATTTCATCGTCTTCGACGCCACCAACGGTTTTTCCTATCTCGACCGGGCAAAAGACCTGATCGACGTGTGGTACGGCTATCTGGAGGACGGCTGGAAGGTGCCGCAGCTGGCCTTTTACACCAACTCCGCCTCCGGGAAAACGATCAACGCCATCTACGACGGGCTGTACAACAACGCGGAGCTGAAGGCGACATATCCCCGGCTGGACGAGCTGTGGTACCGGATGAACGGCAAGCCCATGATCATCGGCTGGCAGGACGACCCGGAGCTGCGGGAAGACGCGCGCCGCTTTTTCCGCATCAAGACCACCCAATGGCCCAACAGCGACAAGGAAACCGACGGCTTCCCCTGGATGGAGTTCGGCCGGCTGGGCACTTTCGACGCCTATTACAAGAACTCCCCCGCGGACAAGAGCATCATGAACGTCTCCGTGGCCCAGCACTGCGCGACCATCCGGTTCAGCTCCTCCGCCTGGTACGGCGGCGAAGACCACGGCAGAAGCTGGCACAACGGGGCCAAGGATACCGCCCCCGACGCACTGAAGTACGGCTATAACTTCGCGGAGCAATGGGAATACGCCCTGAAGCTGGCCCCGGATATCATCTTCGTCACCGGCTTCAACGAGTGGATCGCCCAGCGTTATCAGTTCGTGGACAGCGAGCCGGTGGGCTTCTGCGACAACTGCACCGACGAATACTCCCGCGACGTGGAACCCGCCGCCGGGGTCCTCGGCGACAACTACTATATGCAGATGGTGCAGTACATCGCCAAATTTAAGCGCAGCGCCGCCGTGCTGCCCGAGAGCCCCCTTGTCAGCATCGACGTCAACGGCAGCTTTGCCCAGTGGGAGAACCCCTCCGTCAGGGCCGTTTACCGGGATTACCGGAACGACACCTTTGACCGGGCCAGCCGCGGCTACGGCGACCTGTACTACGCCGACGACACCGGCCGGAACGACATCGTCAGGGCCAAGGTGGCGGAGGACAGCCGGTATCTGTATTACTACGTGGAGACCGCTTCTCCCCTTTCACCGGCCACGGACGAGGCGTGGATGACGCTGTTTCTCAACGTGAAGGGCGAAAAGGCGGGCTACGACTTCTGCGTCAACCGCACCGCCCCCATGGGCGGCAAAACCGCCGTGGAGGCCGTCACGGACGCGGGTTATGAAACCGTCGGCAGCGCGGAGATCCGATTTGAAGACAACAAGCTGATGCTGCGGGTGCCGAAAGCCACGCTGGGCTTGGCGGGCAACAAAAAAGCCGCCTTCACCTTCAAGTGGGCGGACAACTATGAGGACGGCAATCTTCTGTCCTTCTACACCCGCGGCGACAGCGCCCCCTACGGAAGGCTCAACTGGGTCTACGGCGGGAACGGTTGACAGCGGGGCAGAAGGATTTTTCGGTTGATTTTCCGTATCGCGGCGCCTCAGTGCCGCGCTTGACGTCAACAACTGTTTTATCTCCTGAACAATATACGCCTCCCGGAAAATACGGTTTTTTCCTCATTCTTCCGGTTTCCTGAATGATACTTCAGTAAACAGCGGCACTGAGGTGCCGCGCTACCGGCCAATACCAAACAGGTTCCGCTAAAAACGAAACGGGATCCCTGAACGAAACGGTTCAGGGATCCTTGTTCTTTTCTATCAATTCAGCCGTCTGGTTTGTGCAATAAAACCGGTAGCTTACCGCTCCCCGAAGGACGTCACAATGACGGTCAGGTCCTCCGCCACGGTGATCTCCGCCACAAACACTCGGTCCGCGTCGGTGGCTTCCCACGGACGGGCGTAGGTGAAGGTGACGGTCGCCGTACCGGGCTTGACGGCGGTAAAATCATAATATTGCGTGCCGCCTGCGCCGGCCACGTTCGGTTCCGTCTGCATGGCCACGTATTCGTCCCGGGTCAGGGTGACGCAGTCGCCCGCGACCGATGCGGTCCAGCCGTAACCGGTGGTGGGGTTGGCGTCCAGCCAGACGGAAACGACGCTCCCCTCCGCCTTGCAGCCGTTGCCGGGCGTCGCCTCCGGCGCGGGCTTCACCAGCCCGAAAAACGCCAGGATCGCCATAATGATCGACATGATTTTTGCCCAGATTGCCTGCATAACATTCATTCCTTTCTGAATAATAAAGTAAAATGCGGTCCGCCCACAGACGAACCGCGTTTTTTATTACATGATTCTGGTACCCTCGGGCACGATATCGTCCACGAAGATCACCTGACAGCCGCAGGCGTTGTTGGTAGCGGCCAGCAGCATGCCGTTGCTCTCCACGCCGGTGATGCGGGCGGGCTCCAGATTGGCGACCACGATGATCTTTTTGCCCACCAACTCTTCGCACTCATAGTCGTGCTTGATGCTGGAGACGATGACGCGCTCGCCGATACCGTCGCTGAGGGTCAGCTTCAGGCAGTTGGCGGACTTGCGGATCTCCTGGGCCTTGACGATCTTGCAAACGCGCAGGTCGGTCTTCTTGAAGTCGTCGATGGAAATGCGCTGTTCCAGCACGGGCTGCACCGGATCGGGATCGCCGTAGACCTTCTGCGGCTTCTCCGGCTCCGCCGGGGTCTCTTCCGGCACGAAGGCCTCTGCTTCCGTCTTCGGGGTGGAGAAATCCAGCAGGAAGGCGTACTTCTCCGGCTCGATGGCGTAGAGGAACAGGTAGAGGCGGGGGCCCTTCTCCCGGTCGATCAGCAGCTGATAGACCGCCTTGAAGAACGCGCTCTGACGGGCCTTCAGCGCCTTTTCTTCCAGATCGTACCCGAACACCTGCTTGGGGATATCGTAGAGCTGGGTGTTCAGCTCATCCAGCGTGTAGCCGCCTTTGACGATATAGGCGTGCAGCAGGGCCACTTCCTTTTTCGTCTCCTCGTCCAGCGCCTCATAAACGTCCCAGTTACGGAAGGGACGCAGCTTGTTGACGCTCTCGGGAGAGCAGGTCTCCAGCCAGAACTTGGCGCGTTCCAGACGACCGGCGAACTGGTCGTAGGTATAGGGCGTGCCGATCTTGGAGAAGACGGTCTCCAGCATGGGCACGTTGAAGTTGACGATGGAGCCCAGCTGCACGATCAGGCTCATGGGCACGGTGCAGACCTCGTGGCCCTCCACCGTGGTGTTATACATGATGGCCTGATGGGCCTCGCTGGCCGTGCCGGACTTCACCGCGTCGTACATCTTGTCGAACTCGAAATACTGGCGCAGGATGCCGTCATCAAAGCAGAAATCAAAGGCCTTCAGGGGCTCCGTCTTGGAATAGAGCCACAGGATGACCTCCGGCTCGTAGATCTTCAGCAGCGTTTCGGGGGTCAGGTTCAATCCGGAGGAGCCGGACATTTTGCCCGTGGTGCCCTTGATGCCGATGAATTCATAGCCCTGGAAGATGGGCGGCTCAAACCCGAAGATCCTGCGGGAGATATCTTTACTGGTATCATAGCTGCCGTGGGGGCTGGCGTGATCCTTGCCGCCGGGCTCAAAATCCACGCCTTCGAACTTCCAGCGCATGGGCCAGTCGATCTTCCAGGCCAGCTTGCAGTTGAAGTCCTTCGTAAAATCAAACGTCCCGTGATGGCCGCAGGCGCACTCATATTCCGCCACGTGGCAATCGTCCGACAGGGACAGGATCTTCGTGGTATCCTTGTGGCATTCGGGGCAATAGATGGAAACGGGATAATAGGCCTCCCGCTCGCCCTCCTTGGCGTCCTGCGTGCGGTGTGAATCGAGGATATCGAAGATCTCGCCGCGCTTTTGCAGGGCCTCCAGAATATAGTCGGTATATTTGCCGCTGCGGTACATCTGCGCCTGATAGCGGTAATCCATGTCGATGCCGAACTTTTTGATGGAGCGCATAAACTCGTTCTCAAAATAGGCGGCGTAGGTGGCTTCCTCCGTGCCGAAGGGATTCTTCACGTCAACGTAAGGATAGCCGATGAACTGCTCCATGTCCCCGTCCGCCTTGGCCACGTTGACGGGGATCTTTCTCACCCGGTCGAACTCATCCCAGCTGAACAGCAGCCGCGCCTTTTTGCCCTTTTTGCGGAGGGCCTTCACCACGAAATAGCTGGTGGCGATATCGCGGAAGTTGCCGATGTGGATGGAGCCGGAGGGGCTGATGCCGGCGGCGCAGACGTATTCCGGCTTATCCGGATTCCGTTTGATGATCCGCTCAGCGATTTCTTCAGACCAATGCATAGACGACCTCCCGCAAGTTACGCCTTGAAAATTTCCAGAATTTCAATCACGTCGTTGCCCATGGGGGTTTCCACCGTGATCACGTCGCCCACCTTGTGGCCCAGCAGCTCTTTGCCCACGGGGGATTCGTCAGAGACCTTGTTGTTCATGGGATCCGCCTGGGGCGCGCCCACCAGCTGATAGACAACCTCTTCATCATAGGTCTTGTCATAGATGCGCACGGAAAGGCCGGTGTAGACCTTTTCGGTGGAAAGGGCGCTTTCATCCAGCACGGTGGCGTGGTTCAGCGTATATTCAATCTCAAGGATACGCGCTTCCAGCTTGGCCTGGTCGGACTTCGCCTCGTCGTATTCGCTGTTCTCGGACAGGTCGCCGAAGGACTTGGCTTCCTTGATTTTTTCGGCAATATCGTTTCTGCCGGTGGTGCGCAGCTCGTGGAGCTCCTCCTTCAGCTGCTCGATGACATTTAAAGGTAATACATATTCGTCTGCCATGGTTACATTTCCCTTCTTGAATAGATTTATAATTTCAAAAAATAATTGACTGATTAACCGCGGGGCTTGCGCAGCTCGTCGATCAGGCCCCGGAGGCCTTCAATATCGAGCTCCTCATTGCCCTTCAGCGCGTTGATAACGTCCATGATGCCGTTGGTGAAATCGGCCAGCCCGGACACCACGTCCGTCTTCTGCTCCTCCTCCGAGGGATCCGGCACGTCGATCTGAACGGGCTCCAGCGGGTCGTCGGGGGCCACCGGCTCATCGACGGCATCGGGGATGATATACCCGATGGGCTTTCCGTCCGGCGGGGCCTGCATCAGCGGCTCCAGCCCTACCGCCGTCCGCAGCGCCAGACGCGCGTCCGCCGGGGTGATGCTGCCGTCGAAATCCATATCCGCGTACACCAGCGACAGCTGATTGGTGATCAGCTCCAGCTCCACCGCGTGCCGCAGGATCGCTCTTGCGTCGTAGGGATCCACCTGCTGATCGCTGTTGACGTCGCCGAAATAGCGTTTGTTCCAGTTCAGCTCCGTCATGGTCACGTAGGAGTTGTAGGTCACGTAGATGGTATACAGGTTGAGCGCTTCTTTCTGCGCGATGGGGTCCTTGCCCATGCCGCCGAGAATGGGGTTGGCAATACCGGTGATGGCAAGCTTCATCCAGTTGACGCCCGTATAGGCGGAAACGATGCGGATCAGATCATAAAACGAGAGCGAAAACGTATAGTCAATGCTTTCCGTCAGCGAAATCAGATTTCCGGCGCTGTCGAACACCGCCTGGGCGTAGGCGTTTTCATAGGTGAAATCCTGAAACGAGATCTCGGACAGCTTGCCGTCCGCGTCCGACGCGTTGGGGTCGCCGCTGACCACCACCGGGTTCATGGCCGGGGAAGGCAGGTCAAAAAGCTTTGCCAGCGAGCTGTCGGGGCCGTCTTCCAGCGATACCGCAGGGAAATCCAACTGCAGCACCGTGTTTTCCGCTTCCGGATTCAGCAGCGTGCCGCCGTAGCTTTCCGTCCGCAGCAGGAAATCGTCCTTCGCGGTCAGGGCGGAGACGTACCGCTCTCCCAGTTTCGGCACGCGGTTGTCGCGCTTTTCGCCGTAGACGAAGGTGATATTCTTCGGCATACGCGGCACGTCCTGAATGGTGTTGAACAGGGTCTGCGCAATGCCGGCATCGGAGGCAAAACAGGCGTCCAGCAGCCAGGCCAGATATTTTTTTCCGTTGGCGTCGAGGTTTTCACCGTCGCCCTTGGCGCCGCTGGTGGCCTCCTTCATGGCCACGTGGCTTTCCATTTTCATGCGGGGCCGCTGGGTCTTGATACCGTTGGCAGCGGCGTTGAATTTGTCAAGCAGCTCCGCCCGCTGATCGGCATCCACCACCGTGACCGCCTCCGCGGAGGCAACGAGCACGGCGCAGGGCAGCAGCAGCGCGGCGCAAAGCGCCATGCATAACAGCCGGACGGTCATTCTTTTTTTCATTTGCGAATCACCTCAATGATTATCTGTCACGCGCCGCAGGTAAATGGCGCAACGCTCGTTGTTTGCTCACTCGAAAACGGGCGGCGCTTCCGGATTCTCCCCGACCGCAACGCGTAGCTATTGAAACGCCGGCAACAGCAAGACGGCACATCCCTATTGCCTATTGCCTATTGCCTACTGCCTATTGCCTGTCATTTGATCCAGCCCAGCTTGAACATGCCCAGCGCGCTGCCGATGGACACCACAATGGTGACGAAAATCAGCGTGCCCACGCCAAGCGAGGGGGAGAACAGCAGGGTGATGACGCCCGCCGCGATGGTCACAAGGGAGACCGCGATATTCTTGCGGAAATAGCCCGCGCCCAGCGCGCCGAACAGCGCCGGCAGCACGTAGCCGAAGGCGGGGGCCGCCACCGGGTTGTTTTTCAGAACGCTGACGGCAGGGCCCAGCAGGAGGACGCCCGCGGCGATGACCAGCGTGGTGGTGATGGCGGAAGCGCCGATGGCAAGGGTGGAAATAACCTCGCCCTCCTCCGTATTGGCCTTCACGTTGGCCTTGGCCATGGCGTTGAGGCCGCAGGGAAGCTTCAGGTTGACGATGTTGCCCGTCACAAAGCTCAGGTAGGTGCCGCCCGCGCCCAGCATGGGCGTATAGGCGATAACCTCCACCACGGCGACGGTCCAGTTCAGCAGCATCACCTTGCCGATGGGAACCATGATCTCCGTTAGCTTCGGCCAGGCGTTGAAGTGGGCGCAGATGGCGGTAGGCACCATCAGCAGCGCGATCAGCGCGCCGATGCTCCAAAGCCTGCCCCAGAGATGGACGCTGTCAAAATAGGTTTTTTCCCGTTTTGTCTTTTTCATGCCACGTTCCCCCACCAGGTCAGCGTGGAGACCGCCTCCGGCAGCACCAGATTCAGCACGACGGCCACGCCCATGGCGCCGAACATGCTGATGGGCATGGCGAAGGGCTCCAGCTTTTTGAGATTTTTCTTTTCACAGAGCGTTTCCAGCACCGTGCTCAGCACGATGGCCGTCACCAGCGTGCAGATGGACATAAAGCCCGCGTCGCCGATGGTGAGCGCCTCTTTCGTCTGACGGCCGTTGATGGCGTTGGCCACGAAGGCCGCGATAATGCCGATAAACGCGGCGGCGGAAATGATATCCCCCAGCCGGGAGGTCTTTTCGTTTTTCTGCAGCGCGCCGCCCACTTTTTTCTGAATGGTCTTGCACACCAGCGGCAACAGGACCAGCGCGAAGCTGGTGCCGATGGTCATGACCCACGCCACCGCGCCGAAGGTTTTCGGGTCGGTGATATCCGTGGAAAGCGACAGGCGGGAATCCAGCGATTCCAGCGTCAGCTTCGTGGCGGTGGTCTCATAAGCAAGATTGCCGATGACGCTGAGGCGGATCCACGGCAACACGATGCCCAGCGCCCCCGCCAGCACGATCACTGTCGTGAGAATGGAGATGGCCGGCGCCACGCTGAACAGGGCGCTGGAGAAGATGGTATTTTTCATCGTCTCCTTGGAAATCCCCAGCTTTTTGCCGTGCCTCCACGATTTGACCATGAAGAACACGGATTCCGCCACCACGACCAGAATGATCCCGATGGCGACGGCGTACATAAACCCGCCGGTTTTGAAATCGCCGTTTTCTGTCATTTGTCTCCCCCTCTTGTATAGTTGTCAGTCATCAGTCGGAAGTCGGAAGTCCCTATGGGCAAACTCCGTATCTCATCCGTAACGGAATAGTATCTTTCCGACTGTGATTTTCAATGGCTCATGCTCAACTTCTTTCGTTCAGCGGACTTATTCATCAGAACGGGGAATCGGTTTGCAGACTACCGACTTCCGACTGACGACTTCCCACTGAAGCGGCACTGAAGTGCCGCGCTACACCATGCCCCCGTTGACGCCCAGCACCTGACCGGTGATATAGGACGCCTCTTCGGAGGCAAAAAACGCGATGGCACTTGCCGCTTCCTCCGGCGTGCCGAGCCGCCCCATGGGCACCTCTTCACAGAAGGCGGAAATCTCCGCTTCGCTGAACCGGCGCATCATATCCGTGGCGATGGCCCCCGGAGAGA
This sequence comes from Oscillospiraceae bacterium, assembly GCA_902788995.1. Taxonomy (GTDB): domain Bacteria; phylum Bacillota; class Clostridia; order Oscillospirales; family Acutalibacteraceae; genus RUG806. The sequence goes on along the minus strand of CADAMO010000001.1, from coordinate 44,234 downwards.
CGCAGTTGACGGTGACGCCGCTGAGGGCCGCCTCTTTGGCCAGCGCCTTGGTCAGCCCGATGACGCCTGCCTTGGCGGCGGAATAGACCGCCTCGCAGGAAGCGCCCACCTGCCCCCAGACGGAGGCCACGTTGACGATGCGGCCGTATTTTTGCCTCACCATGACGGGAAGGACCTCCCGGCAGCAGTTGAACGCGCCGGTCAGGTCCGCGTCGATCACGCGCCGCCATTGTTCGTCGGTGACGGTATCGAACAGCTGCCAATGGTCAATTCCGGCGTTGTTGACGAGCACGTCGATGGAATTGCTGCGGGATAATACCGTTTCTACCATTTCCCGCACCTGCGCGGGATCGGTCACGTCCGCCTTGACGGGGAAGGCGTCGTACCCCTTTGAAACAAGGAAAGAGGAAAGGGCAAGCGCCTTTTCCTCTGACGTATGATAGTTGATCGCTGTGCAAAAACCCTGTTCGCACAGGAGTCTGACGGCGGCGGCGCCAATGCCTTTTGCGCCGCCCGTCACGATCGCGGTCCGCATTATTCGCCGATCACGTCGCCCAACAGGCTGATGAAGCTGAACATGCCGGTGATGCCCTTGTACTCCTTATAATCGGCGGGAGGATTGATCTTGTCGGCAGGCACCTGGTTGGTGATATAGCCGATATCGTTGACCGTATCCGGATTGCCGTTGGCGTCATAGGTGGCAAAGCGAACCAGCTTGTTGCCGTTCATGAAGAACCGGGTGGAGCCGGAGGAATTGTTGTAAACGTACACCGTGCACTCGGCGCCGTTGACGGTTTCCTTCGTGGTGGAATCCGCATTGGCCAGCTCATACTGGGAATAGTCCAGATCCGCGGAGCTGATGAGGTCGGTGGTGTTCATGCCCATGGCCTTCAGCACGGTGGCGTTGAGCTCCAGATAGGCCTTCTGGGCCGGATAGATCATATAGGTGGTGCCGTTGTTGATCAGCATGCCCATGGCGGCGCCTTCAAAGTTGGAAAGCATATACACGCTGTTGGCGGTCACGGCCATTTCCAGCGGCAGGCTCTGACCGGAGGAATCGGTCATGGTGCCCTGAATATAGAAGTTACCGCTTCTGAGGAAGTCAAACTCATTGGCGTCGGTATTGGCGGGCTGCGCGGGCTGCGTCGTGCTCAGCTCGTTGGGCGCCAGCGTGGGCGTGGTCGCACCGCCGGGGGTTTGCTGATTCGCCGCTTTTGTGGTGGCAACGATCTCGCCGGTGTTCTTGTCGCGGTAAACCTGCGTGGTCTTCACCTCGCCGGTGACGACCCTGCCGGATTCCTTATCCACGTAAACCTTGGTGGTCTGCTGCTCGCCGGAGGCGTCGGTCACGGCCTCGCCCGCCGCGTTGGTCACAGGGACGTTCATCTCTTCCACCAGCACGCTGGTGGTGAGCACCTCACCGGCCTCGTTCGTCACCTGTTCGCCCGCCGCGTTGGTCACGGGAACGTCCATGGCGGATGCAATCAGCGTTTCATATTCATCCAGCGCCAGCTCGTCGGAGGAGCCGGGCACGTCGATCTCCTTGGTGAAGTTCACGCAGCCGGCAAACACCAGCAGCCCGATCACCACGATTGCAACGATTGCAAAAACCATTTTTCTCATTACTCTTGCCTTGCGGCGCTCCGCCCACCCTCGTTGAAATGTCGGGCTGCGCCCCGCAATCCTTTCTGTGAAATAGATCGTTACAGCGTAATAATTATTATATATTATTATTACTGTAAAATCAAGCTGTTTTTTCTATTTTATTGGCGGCGCCGGATCAGCCGGATGCGCGCCGCGCAGCGCGAAACGATTTCGCCGACCGGCTTTCTGACCGTCGCCGGTCCGCTGCGGTTTCATCATGGCACAGGGCGCTTAAAAGCACCTTAAAGAGGACTGAAAACGGAAATCGCCCCGCCGCCGGGTGGCGGCAGGGCGTATTGCAGCTTGCGCTGACGGACATGAGATGGAAGGCATCGCCGCACGAATGCAGCCGCGCGCCTTGCTTGCGCTTCATCCTGTCCTATTGCACAGCTGTTTCTTCACTTAACCGTTGTTGGAAAAACCGCTGAACAGATCCTTCAGGCTCTCGATGAATTCCTTGAGCATATTGAAGATGTTTCTGAAGGTCTCCAGCAGGTTACCGATCAGGTTGATGGTGGCGTTCTTCATGACGCCCTGCACGGAGATGGTGAGGTCGCCCGTCACCTGGGAGACGTTGAAGTAGCCGTTGGCGTCCGGCTCCGCGCGGAGCTTGCCGATTTCGAGATCGCCGGTCTCCTGATTCTCTTCGCCGAGATTCAGCCAGCCGTAGCCGTTGTAGATATAGACCTCATAGTTGGACATATCATAGGCTTCATCCAGATCCACGTAGAAGGAGAAGGGCTCGCCGTATTTGACGACGATGGTGCCGTCTTCCGTTCTCTGCACCTTATCGGGGAAGCGGGGCAGCACTTCGTAGCCCTCGCCGGAGGGAAGAACGATGCGCTTGGTGGTCAGGAAGTCGTTATCGTTGGTCCACTTGGCAAAGGTGATATCGCCGCCGGTGGTGGCCGTCGTGGTGAAATAGCCGGTATCCGCCTTGGCACCGGCCACATAGGAAAGGCCCACGTTATTGAACTTGATCTTCAGCAGAGAATCGTCAAACTTGTCGCGCTGCTGGCTGGCAGGAAGATTCGCCGTCGGCTCGATAATGTGCGCGTCGATCTTGATCTCCTTGTTCAGCGGGACATAATAGGAGCCGCCGCCCACCGGAACCGTCTGTTCCTCCGCACCGTCATAGCTGAACTTGACGGTGATTTTGTCGGCCAGCTTTACAGCGTCGTCGTTCAGATCGGGATAGCGCATCTGCACCATCGCCGCCGCGTTATCCGCATTTTTGGCCACCTCGATATTGCTGCCGTGGTCAATAATACCGGCGGCATACAGCTCGCCGAAATCCATGATCACGATGGAGCCCAGCACGTTCAGTTTGCCGCCCTCGCTGACCGTCAGACGGGCATGCGCAGGGATATACAGGGTCAGATTGGACGGGACGGTCATGGTGACGCCATTGGGAATAATATATTCCACGTCAGACAAAAGCTGATTGGAAGAGGTAAAGTTCGCGCTGGCGTTAAAGGTCTCCGAAGAGGAAGCCGCAAAGACCGAAACCGGCACGCAGCAGGCGATCATCAGAACCGCCAGAAATACAGATATAACTTTTTTCATTTTATTAGCCTCCATAATATAATCAATTGTATGATCCGTCTGCCCGATCAGGCAAGGCCGAGCATCTGACGGACGCGCTCAAAGAACTGTTTGATGGCGTTGAGAATGTTGCGGATAGTATCCATGATATTGGCGGAAAGGGAAATGGCGTCGTTGCTGGCCACGCCCGTCACCACGATGGTGTATTCGTCGTCCACCTCGGCAATGTGGTAAACGCCGTAGGGATCAACATATGCCTTCTGCTGCGCGCCGTCCTTATATTCCTCAAACTTCCAGACGAAATGCTGGGGATTGCCGGCGTCGTCAATATAGATCTCATCCGCCAGCGCTTCCAGCGTATCCTCATGGTTGCGCTCATTCCAGCGGTAGCTCTGCACCAGATAGACGGAATAGGCCGAATCGGAATACTTGTCGTCGATCGTCACCCGGAACAGGAACTCGTCGCCGTAGTTGAGACGCACCGTCTGATCGTCCGCGCTGATCTCGCCGTTGACGCCGAAAGCGGAATAACCCTCGCCGGTGGGGATATAGATCCGCTCCTGACGCAGAAAATAACTATCCTTCCACGTTTCATAAGAAGCGCCTGAGACCCCGAGAAGCGCCTTGGGCAGAAAATCGACTGCGCCGGCAGAATCGATCAGACGGGTGCAGACGCCCTGTTCAGACGTGATGGCGGCGCGGTTGAAGAGGATCGCCATTCTGTCGCCGTCGTATTTTTTCGTGGGGACGCCGCCCGCCAGGAAATCAAACGTCAGATACAGATACTGGTTCAGCGGGACCCGCAGCATACCGGTCGACGCATTGTAATCTCCCGAGGAATAGACGTCGGCGAAATACCACTTGGGCTCACGGGGATCGTTGTCGCCGGGCATGCTCTGCAGGCGCTCATAATACAGATCGGAAAGGAGGTAGTCGAACTCGCTGCCCGTTCTGGACGTGAGGTATCTGACCCGCAGCTTATGGGACGCGTCGCTGAAGCCCGCATATTTCGTTACGGCGGGGATATAGACCTCCGCAAAATAACGCTTGGCCGTCTCCGTCTCGTTGCCGCAGACGTTGGCGGAATTGACGATCTTGCCGTACTGATAGGTGACGCCGTTGTCGTCGGACCAGCATTTCGCGGTCACCTCGCCGCTGTCGATGGCGGTCACGTAACCGTTGACGGTCAGCGTGCCCTTGACGTCGAGATAACCGTACACGTAAAGCGTGGAACCGGCGCTGACCGTCCAGGTCTGGCCGGCCTCGATCACGGCCCGCTCGCCCGCGAGCAGCTTATAGTTTTTACCGCCGCCCAGCGTAACGGAAGCGCTGTCCGCATACGTTTCGGCGTTGATTTCCACCGGCGCGGCGTCCGCCGCCAGCACTGCCACCGGCAGAACGCCGAACATCATGACGGCAGCCAGCAGCAGGGATAGGATTTTTTTCATTCCATGCACCTCCTGTTTTATAAAAAACAGTATTCTTATTCATGGTTATTATAAATGATTTCCGGCGCAATGTCAACAGCTTTGCCCCCGTGGCAAAGCGGGCGGAACATAGATTTTTTTTCGCTTTTTTTGTGCACTTTTCCGTTTTTGAAAAAGAGTTAAAAACTATTTGCATAATCTGTGAATTTGTTGTATTTTATTGATGAACAACCCTTTTCAATTGAGATATTTCCGACAAAATCAGACACGGGAGGGGATTTTATGTCCGTTCGGGTAACAATTCTGTCTTCACTTGAAAAAATTTTTCCCGGCGCGCCGCTGCCGGCTCCCCATGGGCGTCTTGCGCTGCTGCGGGGGGAACGCGGCAGCCTGCAGTTCGTCTTCGTTTCGGAGGAAGACGTCCGTCTGACGGTCAATGCCGACAGCCCGCTCCCCTGCCGCCTTTTTGCGGTGCAGGAGGTGCCCGTGGGGCTGGCGATCTATGAAAACGCCCGCAACTGCACCCTGTTGAACGAAGGAAAAAGCGGCGACTATCCCGACCTGCTGACGCCCTTTGAGGGGGAGCTGACGGTCAAAGCCGGGGTGCCCGCCGTGCTGTGGGCGGAATTCACCGGCGAAAAGGCGGGCGACCACGCCGTGACGCTGACGGCGGCGGAGGGGACAGAGACCGTCTGCGCAAAGGCGGCCGTCAAGGTCTCGCCGACGGCGCTGCCGCCCCAGACGCTGCGCCACGTCAACTGGTTCCATTCCGATTGTCTTGCGACCTATTACGGCGTGGAGGTTTTCAGCGAGGACTACTGGCGGATCGTGGAGAGCTTCATGCGCAACGCCGCCGCCCACGGGGTCAACGTGCTGCTGACGCCCGTATTCACGCCGCCGCTGGATACGGAGGAAGGGGGCGAGCGCCCCACCGTACAGCTGGTGGACGTAACCAAAAAGGGCTATACCTACACCTTCGGCTTTGACAAGCTGGACCGCTGGATCGACACGGCGCGCCGCTGCGGGATATCGTATTTCGAGATCTCCCATTTCTTCACCCAGTGGGGGGCGCGCCACGCGCCGAAGATCATGGCGCAGACCTCCGCAGGCTACCGCCGTATTTTCGGCTGGGAGAACGACTCCGTTTCACAGGGGTACACCAGCTTTCTGCGGCAGTTCGGCGCAGCGTTCAAAGACTATACCGACCAAAAAGGGATCACGGACCGCTGCCTCGTCCACTGCTCGGATGAGCCGGGGCTGAAGGACCTGCCCCGCTACCGCCGCACCGCGGCCACGCTGCACGAATACTTTCGCGCCTACGAGCACATCGACGCCATCTCCGACTATGATTTCTACAAAGAGGGGCTGATCGGCACGCCGGTGCCCAGCCTTCAGGCGGCGCCAACCTTTGCGGGCAACGTGCCCAAGCTCTGGACCTATTACTGCTGCGGGCAGTACAACGACGAGCTGCCCAACCGCTTCATCGCCTTCCCCTCCATCCGCAACCGCATTCTCGGCACGCTGCTGTACCGGTATGACTGCGACGGCTTTTTGCAGTGGGGGTATAACTTCTATTATACGCAGCTCTCCCGCCGCCCCGTGGATCCCTTCAAAGAGACGGACGCGGGAGGGGCCTTCCCGGCGGGGGACGCCTTCGTGGTCTACCCCGGCAAAGACGGCGAGCCGCTGCCCTCCCTGCGGCAGAAGGTGTTCTTCGACGCCCTTCAGGACGTGGCCGCGTTGAAGGCGCTGGAGGCGAAGACCTCCCGGGAACACGTTCTCAAGGTCATTGAAGAAGAGCTGGGCGAGATCAGCTTCACCTGTTACCCCATGGACAACGAACGGTTCCTGGCCTTCCGGGAACGGGTGACGGAGGAGGCCGCGCAATGAAAGAGGAACACCGCCGCACCGCCGCCCTGCTGGGCGAGGACAATCTGAACAAGCTGCTGCGCGCCCGCGTGATCGTCTTCGGTCTGGGGGGCGTAGGCTCCTACGTGGTGGAGGCGCTGGCCCGGGCGGGCGTGGGCGCGCTGACGCTGGTGGACGGCGACACGGTGGCCCTCTCCAACATCAACCGGCAGCTCTACGCGCTGCATTCCACCGTAGGGCAGCACAAAACCGACGTGGCCGCCGCCAGGGTGCTGGACATCGCCCCGGACTGCGCCGTGCGCACGGCGGCCGCCTTTGTGACGCCGGAAAACGTTGACGGCTTTTTTGAAGGGTCCTACGACTTCTGTGTGGACGCCATCGACGACACGAGGGCCAAGACCGCCATCGCGGTGAAATGCGCGGCGGAGAACGTTCCGCTGATCGCCGCCATGGGCACGGGCCGGAAGCTGCGGTCCGACGGCTTCCGCATCGCCGACATCAACCAGACGGAATACTGCCCCCTGTGCCGGGTGATGCGCCGGAAATATAAAGAGGCGGGGCTGAAAAAGGTCACGGTGCTCTACTCCCCCGATCCCCCGGCGCCGCCGCAGTACGATATCAAAGAAGACGGAGGCAAAACGCCCCCGTCCAGCATCAGTTTTATTCCCTCCGCCGCAGGCCTGCGCATCGCGGAGTATGTGGTCAACGCCCTGATCGGACGTTAACGAAAGAGGAAAGATGAAAGCGGAATGATGAAAAACGGATGGGCTTTCGCCCATACCCATTATAAAACGCCGGCCGCAGGGTCTCGGCTGCCGCCTCGGTCGACGCTTCTGCCTTCGGCAGAGGTCTCCACTGGAGACCCGCGCTCCGGCTCTCATCTCTCATCTCTCATCTTTCATCTTTCATCTTTTCTCATTTCCCGATATTGCTCAGCATCCGGAAAAACGAGACCAGCACCTCGATCACGTGCCGGAAGTAGGAAAGGTACCACGCCAGCGGGGTGCCTTTTTTATTGATATCAAAGGATTGGAAGCGGCTGAAATCGTCGGTCCAGAAAAACGCGTCAATGACGTCGCCGTCGTAGACCGCCGCGTCGCCGCCCGCCGGCACGCGGAACACCTCGTCATACCAGCCGGATTCATAGTCGCCGGAGTTGCAGTCGTAAACGATAAACGCCAGATCGCCCTCCGCCGTGGTGTAGCAGCCCGTCAGCAGGATCACGTGCGCCTCGGTGATCTCCTTCATGCCCTCGCGGAAGTAGGTCAGGATCACGATGTTTCCCCCGGATACGGTGCGGTACAGGTCGCGGAACTGCTGGCGCATGTTGGGCGAACCCTTGACCAGCGCCTTGTTTTCCGCCGGAAAGCTGGTGGCCGTCTGGGTCTGGTAATAGTTGATGAGGCTGATCAGCGCCTCGTCCGGCTGCATGTCGTTCATGCAGGCGGCGTTCTGCATGGGCAGGATATCGATCAGCCCGTAGTGCTGCAGCGCCGTCACCACCGACATGCCGTAGCAGGACCCGGCGAAATCCCAGTCCCGGTAGGTTGCCAGCACGATGGAGACCACGGGGGTGGGATAGGGTCCGACGCCGAAGTTTTTGAACAGGTTTTCCTGCATGGCGCGGTAATCCTCCGCGGTCATATAGTAGTGGTCCTGATCGTCCACGTCAAAATACCAGCTTGAATTATAGAAGGAGAAGACCTCCTCCCGTCCCAGCGCCAGCGGGACCCACACGCCGTAAAGCGTGGCGGGCACCTCGGCGGCGACGGTTTCCCCGTCGGCGTCAAAGGCGACAGGACCGTTTTCAGCAGCGGACCAGCCGACGAAGGCAAGGCCGTCGCGCTGATAATACCGGTCGTCAAAATACACGGTCTGATCCGCCGTGAAGATTTCGGTGACCGGCTCGAGCCCTTCGCCGGGGCAGAAGGTGATCTCCCGGACGTAGTCGTCCGGACAGGGCTCCACCGCCGTCACCCGGAAGCCGTAGCCGGTGACCGAGCCGTCGGTGATCAGCACCACGGAGAAAGACCTGCCGGGCACAAAAACCGTCTTGCCGGCCAGCGAGCCGCCCCGGTAGCTGCCCACGTACTGTTCGTTCTCACCGTAGATCACGATCACGTCGCCGGTTTTCAGCGTGGGGAAAATGATGTTCTTTTCCATGCCGCCGACGGTGACCGCACCGTTCTCCACGATGTCGTCGATCCGGATCCATCCGCTGTACTCCTCCACCCACGTATCCGCTGAAAAGGTGACGAACAGGCCCTTGACTTCGCCGGGATAGGTGTACTCCCAACGCTGTTCCAGATTGTTCGCATAGTCGTGCTCGCTCTCGGGCAGCGCATCCGCTGCGAAGGCCGGCACACAGCAGGCAAACAGCAGCGCGGCGCACAGCAGCAGCGCCGTCAGTTTTTTCATATATCGCATTATCATCATTCCTCTGTTCCTATTCAGAAAACAAAAAAAGACGGCGGACCCGTCTTTTCTTTATGCCTCGACCAAGCCCGCCTCGGCGAGCCGTTCACAGGCATATAGGGCTTTGCGCGGAAACACCGCCGCTCAGCCTATTTTTTCGGAAGTAAAGTCCTCCTCACAGGAGCAGGAAACGTAATTCTCCTCATCGGAAGCGCTCTGCTTCTTGTTGATGAACTTCGTCACAACCACATAAATACCGGCGATCGCAGCGGCAATCGCAATAATGATAGCAACTATTTTACAGATCTTTTTCATTGATAATATACCGTCCTTTCAAAAGTACCGGTAAACGGTTGAACACGGTCCGTTTACCGAATGGCTGCGGAACGATGCCGGGGTCAGGGGCACGTCTGCGTTTGCGCCGGTTGATTATGCGTTGGTCTTGTTAAGTCTGACGGCAAGGGCAGACTTTTTGCGGGCCGCGTTGTTCTTGTGGATCAGACCCTTGGCGGCAGCCTGGTCGATCTTTTTGCAAGCAGCCTTCACAACAGCCTCTTTATCGGCGGCGTTGGTCTCGATGGCGACGTTGGCCTTCTTGATCGCGGTCTTCAGAGCGGAGTTCGCCGACTTATTGCGGGCGGCCTTCGTCTTGTTGACAAGTACGCGTTTTTTTGCGGACTTAATATTGGGCATAGTTCCTGACACCTCCTTCTTTAGGAATCAATCATAGCATAAAGCCCGCGCAATTGCAACACTTTTTTTGAAAAATTGATTTGTTTTTCCGTCCCGCCGCGCCGTTTTTCTGTTTTGCCCGCCGCAAAAGCGTCAATACTGCCGTTAAAGCATGACCGCGCCGATAGGGGCGCGCGGAGTGCCGAAACAAAGCAAAGCGGGTGAAAATGATGATACGAACCGATCTGGCGCTGGAACGGCGAGAGATGTGCCGGGAGGGCGAGATCCCCGGCGTTGCCATGAACCGCAGCGAGACCGACGGCTGCGTGACAACGGTGATCGACGTGCTCGATCAGGAGGGGGCCGAGACCATCGGCAAGCCGGTGGGGCGGTATATCACGCTGGAGACGAAGGGATTCCCCGACGCCGCAGCCCTGTCGGACGGCCGGATAGAGGCCCTGTGCGGCGCGCTGGAACAACTGGTGCCGCCGGAGGGAGACATTCTGGTGGCGGGTCTGGGCAACACCGCCATCACCCCAGACGCCCTCGGCCCCGCCTGCGCGGGGATGGTGATCGCAACGCGCCACCTGCCGGAGGAGACGAAGGCGGAGCTGGGCCTGCAGAAGCTGCGGTCCGTCAGCGTGCTGACGCCGGGGGTGGCGGGCCGAACGGGGATCGAGACCTCGGAGATGATCGCCGGGATCGTCCGGCAGGTCCGTCCCGCGGCGGTGATCGCCGTGGACGCGCTGGCCGCCGGCAGCGTGACGCGGCTGGCGAAAACCGTGCAGCTCTGCGACACGGGCATACAGCCCGGTTCCGGCGTGGGCAACAGCCGCAGAGCGCTGACGAAGGAGACGCTGGGGGTGCCGGTGATCGCCGTGGGGGTGCCGACGGTGGTGGACGCGGTGAGCCTTGCCCACGACGTGCTGGGGGCCTATGAGGACTGCGCCGACCCGCCGGCGGAATACGCCGGGATGATGGTGACGCCCCGGGACACGGACATGATCACCGATTCCGCCGCCAGATTCATCGCCCTCTCCCTCAACTGCGTGCTGCAAAAGGCGCTGACGCGGGAAGAGATCGTCTCGCTGATGTAGCGGCGCATGAATCCCGCCGGACGGGCATATACTGTTCCGGAGGTGGCGGCAGAATGCGATATCACGATGCGGGGGACCTGCGGCGGCTGCTGGCGGCGGCTTTGTGCCTGCTGCTGACGCTGACGATCATGATCCGCGCCGGCGGCAGCGCGAAAACGCGGGGGGCGGCCGACGCGGCGCGGCAGGCGGAGCAGGACGGACAGGGACCGGAAGCCACGCCGGAGGATGCTGCTCAGGAAAAGAGCGGCGACTCTGTTGAATTGGCTCAGCTGGCCCGCACGCCGGCGGACGTGGCGGCCCTGCGGGCGCAATTTGCGGAGCGCTTTTCGCCGGAGCAGGGAGAGGACGCCCTTCTGGAGACGTTTTTCGTCACCGACGACGCCACCGACGTGACCGGAAACGTGGCGATCCGCAACGCGACGGAGAGCCTGTCGCCGGACTTTGACGCACTGCTGAAGGCGGGCCCGACGCTGACGGTGGAGAACGCCGCCGCCCCGACGGTGCTGATCTATCATACCCACACCTCCGAAAGCTACGCCCTCAACGGCGACGGACGCTATTACCCGGAGCAGCCGACCCATACGGGGGAAGAGGACCGGAACGTGCTGCGGATCGGCGACGAGCTCTGCGCGGTGCTGGAACAGCGGGGCGTGGGGGTGATCCACGACCGTACCGTCTACGACGACGAATACGAGGGGGCCTACGCCCGCTCCCGCGCGGCGGCGCAGCGGTACCTGAAGGAAAACCCCACCCTGCAGATCACCGTCGACGTGCACCGGGACGCCTTCAAGGAAAAGGGGCGTCACGTGAAGCCCACCGCCCTGATCGGCGGCAAAAAGGCCGCGCAGATCATGATCATCACCGGAGCGGAGGAAGACGGGATCGAATTTCCCCATTGGGAAGAAAACCTGCGCTTTGCGCTGCATTTGCAGCAGACGGCGCAGGAGAAATACACGGGACTGATGAAGCCGGTCTTCTTCTGTCCCCGACGGTACAACATGGACCTGACGGAAAATTCGGTTCTGCTGGAGATCGGCACCGAGGTGAACACGCTGGAAGAGGCGATCTATTCCGCCCGCCTGATGGGCGACGTGCTGGCGGACTGCGTGAAGGCAGCGGAGAAACAATAACAATGGCGGTTGATGACGGAGGATGAGGGGATCAAATGGGCAAATTGGGGTGAGATGCCGTAGCACGCAGCCTCTGCTGCGTTTATGGCGCAAATGTTGCTTTTCATAGAACGGCGCATTACGGTCTCGCCTGCCGGCTCGGTCGGTGCTTCTGCCTTCGGCAGAGGTCTCCACTGGAGACCCGCACCGTCAGGCGGCCAGGCAATAATGCAACATTCCGGTAATGAGAACAACCCGGTTTTCGACAAATAATTGGCGCAAGATCGAAAGGCACACACCAGACGGCGCAATGCGCCGTGCTGCCAAACGCCCCCGGCAAATCCAAATAGCGGCAGCCCGCCATTTTTCATGGAGATCCGAAAGGAGGACCGGCAATGGAGCTATACAAACGGTTTATCATCGTGGCGGCGGCGATCATCTGCGCGGCGGCGGCCGTCTGCGGCGTGCTCATCGCAAAAGACAACACCGAACGCCGATTGTACGGAACCAACGAACAGATCATGACAGAGGGAGCGGTTTTCACACGACTCCCCTTTCAGCAAATAACACAAACGCCGCTGACAGGACCTGTCGGGACGGATTTCCCCGGAACGGATCGTTCGATCCGCCCCGGGGAACGTTTTTTCAGAAAAACCAACGCTTACGGCGCGGCGTCTTCCTCCGCCATCAGCGACTGGAATTCCTCATAGGTGTGGAAGGTGCCGTGGGATTTCAGCTCCGCCGCCCTGACCGGGTCGGCCAGCGAATCGTCCAGATCGAAGTCATAGAGGCCGGGCACGCCATCGTAGCCGTCCTTGTAATAGAATTCGCCGTCCGGCGTCATGGCCAGAATGTCGATGCTGGGAACCATGGTGTTGGTAAACGCGATGGACAGCTCCTGATCCGCAAAGGCGGCGGCGTTGGTGATGTCGCAGGCCACGTACAGCACGTCGCCCTCCTCATAGGTGCCGATATCCCGATGGGTCTCGTCGAACAGCATGTTGGGGTTGGGATAGTAGCCCTTGATCAGCAGGCAGTAGCCCAGGTCGGCCCCGGTCAGGCCCTTGCCGTCCTCAGCGTACAGCACCACGCCCCCGTCGTTGCGGCGAACGGTGAAAATAGCGTAGAGAGAATCAACCGCCTTTTGCTCCGGCTCTTGATTGAGAGCGCTGTTCAGGATGTCGTCGACGGAATGCGCCGTCTGCTCTGAATTGCCGCGTTCAAAATGCCACACGGAACGCAGCGCTTTGCCCTTGGCGATGGCCTCAAAGGTCATGCTGAAATCGTCGTTGGAAAAGGTCTTGTGCATGGTCCTGACGGAATCCGCGTCGGCGTTTTCCACGTCCACCACCGCCTGCAGCGATTCCAGCTCCACTTCCATCCCGCGGAACAGCTCCTGCGGGATCACAAGTTTTGCCAGCGCAAAGGCCGACGCGGCAAAGACGACCAGCGCCGCGGCCGCAGCGAGTATTTTGATCAGTCTGTGTTGTTTCATGTTGACACGCTCCTTTTTCTTCGCCGCCTCTTGTAAAAGCCCGATCGTCTTTCTGTCAAAATCTGCGTCGAATGAAACGTGATCCATTTCGATCTTGTACTGTCTCTGTAAACTCAACTTTCATTCTCTCCTTTCACGCGGCCCGCCCTGAAATCGAAGGAAGGGCCGCCTTTCAGAATTGGTCTTGCAGCGTCGCTCTGAGCTTTTCGCGCCCGCGGGCCAGAATCGTGCCCACCGTGGCGCTTGGGATCTCCAGAATCGCGGCGATCTCTTTGATGGAGTATCCCTCGTAATAATACAGATGAAGAACCGTACGGTATTTCAGCGGAAGCGACAGAACGGCGTTGAGGGTCTCGGAGTATTCCTCATACACGAAAGCCGTGTTTTCCTCGAGGGGCTCCGTATGGGAGGCGGCTTTCAGCATGTTTTTCGCCACGTTCACCGTCACCCGGATCAGCCACGCCTTTTCGTGCTCCGCGTCGTTGAAGGCAGGCCGCTTCTGCAACAGCCGCAAAAAGGCTTCCTGCGCCGCATCCTGCGCGTCGGCGGTGTTCCGCAGGACGGAGAACGCCGCCCGCAGCAGCGCGGGAGAGTATTTTCGCACGAGGTTGCTGATATATTCATCGGTACCGGAATCGTACATCTCTTCGACCTCCCTTCACCCATAACACAATTCATGCGGCGGATATTTTTCATGAAAATAGATTTTCATTCTCCTCTATCAACAAAAACACCGGCGGACGGAGGCCGTCCCCGGCGTTGAACAACAAATTGGATTCGTTTCAAAAAATCCCGTACCGGCGCATGAGGTCGCTGCGCTGACGGGCATCTGACAAGGTTTTATCCGCGTCATGGCGGGTGAAGATATACCGGCACAACCGCGCCAGATAGGCGGCGGGCAGAAGGAACCCGTGTTTGGCGGCGAAAGGATATTTCCGCCGGATCGACTCTTTGGGAGGGAACAGCGCCCTTCGGAACCCGGTTCGTTTCCCGGAAAGCGCGTCGCTGTACCGGCGGAAGGTCAGATGGCCAGCCCGGCGGTGATCCTCGTTCCGTTCGCCGTAAATGCCGCCGCTCATCACATCCCGCAGCAGGGGTTCCGTATCCGCATGCGCATCAAACCGCGGGGCGTTAATCCGCGCAGCGTCAAGACCGAACCGCTCGATTCCGACGCAGAGCACGGCGCTGAGGAAGCCCTCCAGCCGCACCGACGCGCATTTATCAAAGACCGTCTGCCAGTCGACCGGATGGGCCTGTGCGAACAGGGCGATATCCGCCAGCTGCCGCACGCCCACGCCTGCCACCAGAAAGTGCTTGAAGGTGTGAAGGATCAGATAGAGCACGTGTTTTTCCGCTGCGGGGCACAACACCGGAACACCCTCCACCGCTACGGTTTCCGTTCCGTCGAACAGATCGCCCAGCAGCGTATTGAAGCGGCTGTAAACGCCGCCGTCCTCCGGGAACAGTGAACGGTGCAATTCAATCACGGCGCCGCTTTCCCGGTGGCGGAAGGTCACCTCATAGTCCTCCCCTGCCCCCATGGAGACGAACCCCAGATCACGCAGCGCACCGGCGCAGCAGTCAAAGTCTTCCTCCCGGACCAGCAGGTCCTCATCGGCCGAGATCCGCAGCTCCGGCTTCGGATAGAGGGCGCGGCACGCAGCCCCCTTCACGCAGAGCGGCTGCGCCCCCGCCTGCGTCATGGCGCGATAGGCACGAAGGAACGGCTCCGTCCGGCGGATCTGCCCCGCCGCCTGAGCGGCCGCCTCCAGCTTCAGCCGAGATCGCAAGGCCGGGGCCATCGTCTCTCCGGAGGAAAGCACCGCCTCTGCCGTCATCGGCAGGATTTTTTGAGCAAAGGAGACCGCCACAAACGCCTCCGCCTGAGCCTCCGTCGGCGCATGGGCAGCCGGTTTCCCGCAGACGAACGCCGAAAAGGCGTCCAGTACCAGCTCTGAAGCATCATCCAGCGCAAAGTCGGTTCGCTCTATCGGTTTCGTTTTTTTTCTGCGTTCATAAAGACGCGCCAATAACCGCACCACAGCGACAGACAGCAGCACGCCGAAGGAGTCCACCAGCACGTCCGCCGCCTCGCAGGAGCGGCCCTCCACGAAGAGCTGGTGCAGCTCGTCGCTGATCGCATACAGCACACAGAACGCAACCGGCCAACAAAACGCCTCCACGCGACGCAGCCGGAACGTGCCGAAAAAGATCGCGACGGGCGCCGCCAGCGCGCCGAACTCCAGCACGTGCGCCACCTTGCGGGCCAGGGCGTTCCACAGCAACGCGAAATCCAGCCCCTGCCCGAAGAGGAGCGACAGCAGGCCGGTGCTCACTTCATCCGAGTCCTCGCCGGGCTGGGCAGAGAAAAAGAAGATGACGCCCATCAAAAGAAGGGCGGCACAACCCGAAACGATCCGGAGAATTCTCTTTTTGGAAGCGTCGTTGTTCATCGGTCAGATCAAACGAAACCGGAGAGTATCCGGTTTCTGCGTTATGGTTTTTGTCTTTTCGGGAATTGCAACAGATAGGCGCACACGCCGAACAGCGCGCCCAGCGTATTACACAGCACGTCGTCCGTCTCGCATCGGCCGAGGGCATAATGGTACTGAACCGCTTCGATACTGACGGAAAGCGCAATGGTGATCAGCAGAACGATCACGGCATAGCGAGTGTTCCGTTGAAAAACGGCATCCTTCACCGGCGTCAGCGCAAAGGGGACCGTGAGCCCGAAGGGGACGAACAGCAGCACGTTCATCAGCATCTCACGGTACATTTCCTTCTGCTGTTTTGCCTCAATGAACGATTGAAACGGCTGCAGGATCAACCCCTGTTTGCCGGGGTTGTTTCGCAGGACGGTGATATACAGGATTCCCCCCAGCGCCACGACAACCAACGCCAGGTTGCCGTATTTTGCCACGCGGGGATGCCGCCCCGAAAGCCACCGCATCAACAGCGCCCAGACAATGACGGCAAAGGCGATCAGACACCATACGACAGACAATGGCAGCCGGTAGACGTACCAGAAAAACGTGTTGAGCATATTATCTCATTTTGGGAGGAAGTTTGATCCATTCGCCGATTTTTCTTTCAAAACTATCTGGAATAAAAGGCTTTCTACCTCCGGAATCAAAAAAGGTTAATTCAGAAAAAAACAGGTCGTTATTACTGATCACAAAATCCACTCGAACAAAGGGAATTGAAAAAGATAGCTTTTCAGCTAAAACAATCATTTGTTCCAATTGTATCGGTTTACTTAAATCAGCAGGTTCTTCTATCTCTCCGATCATATGCACAGCGACCCGGTTCCAGTTATAATCAAAGTAAGTAACATGCAACCCGGTTCCACTAAAACGATTTGAGCAAGTCGCCAAGAACTTAAAGTTGCCATCAAAAAGATAGCATTTGTAATCTATAAGTCCTAATTCCGGATCTCCATCCAAATACTTTTCACAGATAATTCTCGGCTTCACATTTTTATAAGGCCATTCACGGCTGAGATAAAACTGATTCCGAGACATACAGAACTGAATTTTTTCTTTTGCCGCCTTATAATCAAATGTCGTTTTATCTTTACAGATCACAACGCTGCCGGAATCGTGGGTACACTTCAAAACAAACCGATCGGGAAGCTGATCAAAATCAATATCTTCCCACTTTTCATATACGCCGTAGAGCGGAACCAGATATTCTTCGCCGATTTTTTCTTTCACATATTCGCGAACAGCATATTTATCAACCAATCTGGTATATTCCTGATTGCGGTAATAATACTTCAACCATTGGAGCTTTTCACAAAATGTCTGCGGATTGCGAAATGACAGTTTTCTGCCACTGTGAACATGATAATCCCATTTCTGAAACGCTTTATCGGGGAATGGGATTTTTCCCAATGATGCAGCGCGATATATTTGCCACTTTGTCCTTTCAGGGAAACGGGCAACATTCAAAATTACGTTTTTCACAGGTCTAGGAAGAATTTTTCCAATTTTCATCGGCAACTCCTATTTTTTACAATCTTATTTGTTTGACCTTATAAAACCTTTTCAATATTTTTTCGGTCTGCTCACCAAACAAACACTCTCCAGTTCCTATTTGATTCAAATCAATTCCGCAATATCTTTCATTTACTTCAATAAACGTAACCTGGTCGTTATTATCAATTGTAAAATCCCATGCCAAAATACCCATTCCCGGAAAATGTGAATGAGCCTTTTTGGCTATCGCTTTTATCCTTTCTACGTCTCCAACGTAGTAACCGTTCAAAAGAACCCCACTGTCCGGGTGCTTTTCAAATTGTCTGTAATTATCATATCTCTCATAATTATAGGCTTTTGAGTACAGAGTTCCGTCATTACGTACCCCTGCCGCATATCCTCCGGCACTCTCATTATCCGTAATACTATCCCCCACGCCGATCCGAAAACCGACAGGACCACAATAAACAGTTCCGTCAAGCATATAAGTTACAACACGAAAAGTATTAACAGAATTAGGAGAAAGCTGTTTCAGTTCTTTACTTGGCGTAATCAACTCTTGTACGATAAAATGCGCACCGTATGAGGATAAAATTTCATCAACTGAATCACCGGTTTTTTGATCAATTCCGTTTACCAAATCCAACACACGTACATTTCTTCCGCTTGATGTGTACCATGACGGTTTGATTAAACAAACACCTATATTGGCAATTGTTTTTCCGGCTTGCTCCCTTGAAACATAATTATCATCAACCCGATAACAACGATAAGCACAAGAAACATAACTCTTAGGGACATGAACGTCTTGTATTCCGTGAAGTAATAGCTCCTGTAAACACTTTTCAGAATAAGTATTGCACAACCAAACCGGATTCAGTTCCGGTTCAATAACTCTGGCATAAAGTGCCCGTGAGATATACTTGTAGTTGTAAATGCCGTTTATACTTTCGTAGTATTTGCAGTGTTCCACAGCAGGAATATATCCATAATTTCTTGACCAGTACTCATTATACTCTTTAAGCTGTGAATCACTCCATTGCACATTTTTAATTACATCTGCCTTATCCCGGATAATTTGCTTCTGATGCAAATATTCCTTGTGATAATCAAGAATATTGTTTAGATCTGCAATTTTGTTAATGTATCTGTTCAACATAATAACCACCAATTATTGTTTCTCTTATCCACTAAATCAATGATATAATAACTCAAACTAATCTTCAAAAAAAACATTTATATAATTTCCTGCGTTTATTCGTCCGCTTCTTAAACCAAAGAAATATCGTTAAAACGCGTTACACCACCATAGGAAGGGAACCAATCGATATTATCAATATTTGTTGGCGAATGAATATCAAACGCCATTGCATTATGAATCATATCAATCGTCTCCGTAATCCCCAGCGCATTGCTTCTGTATAACACATACCTCGCATGATAGTTTCCGTTCATCAATTGCGACGTGTCAATTTCAAAATCGAAACTGACATCCTGATCCTTTTGAAATGCAGGCAATGCCCGAGAAAAAGCAATTCCATTGATAGCTTCACTTTTGTTTTCAATTTCCACCCGTAACCGTATGTCTTCCATATCATAATCAGCATGACATTTCAGTCTGCATCGGATCTTATCGCCGATTCTGAAAACACAGTTTTCCGTATTCAGAATTATATTGGAGAGCATTTTCACCTGTCGAAGGTAATAATCCTCATGTTTCACATTCTCAAATGACTTAAAAACAGTCTTTTCTATGATTCCATTCTGTAAATAGAGATTAACTGCGTCATTCACATCCCCATCAAAGATCACCTTCCCATGATCCAGCACGATGCACCTTTGACACAGACGCTTGATAGTGCTCATGTTGTGGCTGACGTAGAAGACGGTGCGGCCTTCCTGATGGGAAACGTCGCTCATCTTGCCGAGGCACTTATCCTGGAATTTCATATCGCCTACCGCCAGCACTTCGTCCATCACCATGATCTCACTGTCCAGATGCGCGGCCACCGCAAAGGCAAGCTTCACATACATGCCGCTGGAATAGCGCTTCACCGGCGTATCAATAAACTTTTCCATCTCGGCAAACTGCACGATATCGTCAAACTTGCGGTCGATCTCCGCCTTTGTCATGCCGAGGATCGCGCCGTTCATATAGACGTTTTCCCGCCCGGTCAGCTCCGGGTGGAAGCCGGTTCCCACCTCCAGCATGGAGGCGATGCGGCCGTTGATGCCGATTTTTCCTTCCGTCGGCGCGGTCACCCGGGACAGCAATTTCAGGAGCGTGGATTTTCCCGCCCCGTTGTGCCCGATGATGCCGACGATCTCCCCTTTTTTGACGTCGAAGGTCACGTCGTTCAGCGCCAGAAACCGCTCGTTTTTGTGATAAGCAGCGTCAGACCCGATTTTACTGTTCGGATCCTCCTTCCCTTTCCTCCGGGCGATAAAGGACTGAATATCCCCCTTCAGCGTGCCGCCGCCGATGGCGCCCAGACGGTACTCTTTGGAGACGTGTTCAATGCGAATGGCTAAATCGTTCATGTTGTTGTTTCCTTATTCTTCCGCTTCGCCGAGGATCGCGTCCAGCATCTGCTGACAGATCACCTCCGGGCGAAGCCGATCTTTTATTTTGATAGCGTTCCGGGACATGGTCTCCGCCAGTTCCGGATTTTCAATAACTTCTTTCATGGCCAGATACAGGGCGTTCACATCCTTCATCGGGACCAACAGCCCATTGACGTGATCCTCGATCATCATCCGGGCCCCGCCCCCTGCGCAGTCGGTACAGACGCAGGGCAAACCGATGGCCATGGCCTCCAGCATGGAGTTGGAGATGCCCTCGCGGTCGGAGGAAGAGACAAACATGGCGGCGTCACGGATTTTTGCATGGAGATTCAGATCAAAGTCGTGCAAGTGGACAGCCTCGCCCAAGGACAACGTGGTGATCTTTTCAAGCAGTTTGCCGCGGATGCTTCCTTCACCGTAGATCGACAGTGAGTAATCCGGATGATCCTGATGCAGCAGAGCGAAGGCATCCAGTAGCAAGGGAATATTTTTGACAGGGGAAAGGCGGCAATAGGTGACAATTTCTTTTCGGCGCACACCGATGAAAGGCTCCGGAAGCGCATCGCCGCGGATAAAATTCGGCACAACGTGCTTTTTTGTGTGAGGTAAAAAAGAATAATAACCAAGCTGACCGTCAGTCTGCAATATCGCGCCATCGGCTCTTTGGTAATACCGTCTGCGCAATACGTGATACGGCGATGTTTCGGCAAACTCAGTGGCAGCATCCGTGCAATCCCCGAACAACGCGCGGTTAGGCAAATGCTTCACCGCCATCATCGTAGAAATATTCGGAATCGTCATAAAAGAGATGACGATTGCGTCGGGATATTGCCGGATATAGTCATGTAATGGGGCTACATAATGCGTCTTCAGATAAAGCTCTGCCTCCGTCTCCCTCGCTTTGTTACGATGAAACGCACGCTCCATGCGGAGCAGATTGTTCTCAAAGAAAGAGGGGGCCGGCTGTTTCGCCATTTTGAACAATTCACATTTTGCCGGATCATATTCCGTCAGGTCCGGCGATTGGTTAACGCAGACGACCTTGACGCGAGGATCGACCGGAAATTTGACAACGGGATTATCTATTAAAAGAACGGTGACTTCATACCCTTGTTCTGCGATATAGTTCGCAACGGCAGACAACCGCCGTTCCGCCCCGCCGATGGCAAGGGTATGCAGGACCATGATAATGTGTTTCATACGTTCAGATCTCCGTACTTCCCTTTTCGAGAATATCCGCGATCCGCTCGCAGGTATGGCCGTCGCCGTAGGGATTGGCTGCGTGCGCCATGGCACGGTACTGCTGAGGATCGTCCAGCAACGCCGTAAATTCCCGATAAATGGTCTCTTCTTCCGTCCCCACCAGCTTCAGCGTACCGGCAGCGATGCCTTCCGGACGTTCTGTTGTATCGCGCATGACCAGCACAGGCTTACCAAGGGACGGGGCCTCCTCCTGGATACCGCCGGAATCCGTCAGGATCAGGAAGCTGCGCGCCATCATATTGTGACAGTCAAACACATTGACGGGTTCAATAATCCGGATCCTGTCGCAGCCGGAAAGCTCTTCTTCCGCCGCTTTCCGGACCACCGGATTCATGTGGATCGGATAGAGCGCTTTGACGTCGGGATGGTCGTCCATCACCCGCCGGATCGCGCGGAACATCTGGTGCATCGGCTCGCCAAGGTTTTCCCTCCGGTGCGCCGTGATAAAGATCAATCGGCTGCCTTTCGCCCAATCCAGCTCCGGATGGGTGTAATCCTCCCGGACCGTCGTTTTCAGCGCGTCGATGGCGGTGTTACCGGTCACCCAGATCGTCTCCGGTTTTTTACCCTCCCGGAGAAGGTTCTGTTTTGACCGCTCCGTCGGAGCAAAATTGTAGGCGGACAGAATGGAAACCGCCTGCCGGTTGAATTCCTCCGGATAGGGACTGTAAATATCATACGTGCGAAGGCCCGCTTCCACATGGCCGACAGGGATCTGCAGGTAAAAACAGGCCAGCGCGGTCACAAAGGTCGTACTGGTATCGCCATGTACCAGACAGACGTCGGGGCGCTCCTGCTCCAGCACCTCCCGGATCCGCAGAAGAATGTTCGCCGTGATGTCAAACAGAGTCTGCTTGTCCTGCATCACAGAGAGATCGTAATCCGGATGGACGTCAAATATTTCCAGTACCTGATCCAGCATCTGACGGTGCTGTCCTGTCACGCAGACCACCGTCTGCAGCGCCTTTCTGGATTGCAGCTCCTTTACCAAGGGACACATTTTGATTGCTTCCGGCCGGGTGCCAAAAACCAGCATTACTTTTTTCATCTCAATATCCTTTTCAGTCTCCGAAATTGACGACAATCACGCCGTTCATTTCCGCGATACAGCCATTTTTCGGATAAACGGGCATTTCCGCCGCTTTCTCTTTCACGGAACGGTATTCATCCACTGTACACCGCTGAAGCGTATACCCTTTCGCGTCAAAAAGGTCATACAATTGCTCAGCGATTCCGACCTCTTCATAAGCAGAAAACCAGGAGTCTTCATCACCGCCGCCGGCCCAGGACAGATAGGAGGAGCAGCTTGACGTACGATTGCGGATCGTTTTCACATATTCAAACAGCCCTTCCGCATTCTGAATATCCTCCCCATAAAAATTGCCGATACTTCTGAAATACCGGTCAGGCAAAAGGATGTCCGACAGGCGGATCCACATCCGCTGCAACGCCTTCACCACCGGCTGTCCGGATTCATGACACTCAATCAGCGACGCAGGAAGATGCGGGGCGTCGTCCGAGCCGATAAAGACCACAGGCTTATTCTCAACGTCATAGTTCGCCGTCAGGTCCTGCCCGATCTGATCCACAACCGACATCTCATATTCATGCCGCTCGTAATTCGTCACAGACCAGACGTTGAGGCTCTTTGCCTGATTCAACACCAGCAGCACAAGACAAATGCTGAGAATGACCCGCGGGATCTTTTTCTTTTCCACGGCAAGGTACAGCGCCATGGTAACAAACGAAACAAACACGGTCAGCGCCTGCGCCATCGTATAATTCGTCGCAAGTCCCAGCAGTACGTTCAGGGAAAGCGCGCCGGCCAGCATGAAGAGAAACGCCAACACGGGAACCGCGGATTTTTTCCTGACGGTGAGTATCAAAGACAGGATGCCGCCCGCAATAACACAGACGATGAAGATAAAAATCGGCAGATAATCAACCGCCGCCCAACAGTAGCGGAGGAAGACGGTACGGATCAACCAGATCGCGCAGTCAAAGACGCCGATCTCGCCCCAGTAGATCGAACTGTTGCCGCCATATCCGGCATGCGTCGTTCCATAGTAAACATAGAGCACCGCTTTGGCAATTACAAACCGGATCACAACCGCTGCGGCAAGAACTGCGGTCAACTTGATCATCCGGAAGAAAATCTTTACGATCTTCCTGTCGTTTTCATCGGCAGAATAGAAGAAACGGATCAGAACCGTCGCCATCATCAGCGTCAGATAAACCGTCGCAAACGCCTCATAGAAATCAATGTACAGCACCATGAGAACCAACGCAATGATTATGGACGAAACCGACTTGGTTTCAAAAAAGCGGTCGACAAGCCACACGGAAAGCGCCGTCATCAGGTACCCCAGCGCCAGCAGCAAAATAATGGGATACACCATCTGCTCGCTGATCAGAGGATAGGTGACGAATACGATCCAGAAGACGAATACCACCCGATCCGACAGCTGATTGCCGGCGTACAGATTCAGGACAACCGCCGTCACGAGACCCGCGAAGAAATAGACGCATAGCGCAAGGAACATGGTGAAAAACGGGCTGTAAGTCATAAAGCCCGTCACCAATTGCATGAGATAACCGGTAAACCGTCCGGCCGCGATCAGCCGCCCGCCGTTCCAGAAAGATGTAAATACGTCGTCCACGTTCAGCGTGTAAGACGTCACGTAAAACCCGTAGGCCAGCACCATCGCCAGCACCACAAAGATTGTCTTGCCCTTGTTCCGTTTCAGATAGCCGGTTACACCGTCATCTTCCTGAACTCCTAACTCGTTTTTTATTTCATCCGGCGAAGCTTCAGCGCCGTCGTCAGGCTCTTGCGCATCGTCGTGAACACCTTCATTTTGCTTTCGCCCTGCTTGTTGTCATACCGCAGTTCAAAACCAACTTCGTCAAACGTGGCGCCGGCCAGGTACAGCTTATAGAGGAATTCCATCATGCAGGCAAAACTCTTTTCTTTGATGGGATCCGCTCCGAACCGGTCCACGAGGCGTTTAACGGAATCGAACGTGTAGACGCGATAGCCGCAGGTGTAATCCTTGACCCCCGGAACACGGAGCATCATGGAATAATAGACCTTCGCCATATCGCTCATGAATTCCCGGTGGGCAGCAACGCCTACAACGCCGGAATCGCTGCAATACCGCGACGCAATCACACAGTCCTTTCCGTTGTTTTTCAGTTTTTCGATCATCGGAAGGATATATTTCGGGTTATGGGTGTCGTCGCCGTCCATGAGAGACATCAGGTCCGTCGGCGTTCCGTTCGCCATAAAATATGCAATACTTGTGTTGAGGCCGCCGCAGAGGTTCTTGTTGACATCATGGGCGATCAGCTGCACGTTATCGGGATATTGCGCCGCCTTTTCCTCAATGATCTTTCTGGTGTTGTCTTTACTGCAATCGTCGATGGCGCGCACCTGCAGGTCGTAACCGGCCGCCGCCAGCGCTTCCTTCTGCGCCATCCATTCGTCGATCAGCGTACCGATATTCAGTTCCTCATTGTAGCAGGGTAAAAAAGAATACAGCTTATTCATGACTTTCTGCCTCCTCAGCTTTGTTTGTTTCCGTCTCACGGGCGGGGATCAACATTTTACGGATGAAATAGGTGATGAAGAACGGGATCACGATGGAAAAGCCTTTTCCGATCAGGAAATAAAGCATTCCCTCCGCATCGTGGAATACCAGCGTGCGAATAACGTAGATGATCCCCTCCGCCAAAGCAAGCCCCAACAGCCACGTAAGGAAGAAGATCACCATGGTGCGCAGACTGCTGCCCGCATACACCTTTTTGATGCAGAGAAAATACTGCACGATGAAGCCCGTGATCACGCCCACCGCGTTGCCGATCAAGGCCGCTTTGTCGGCAGCGACAGAAGCCGCCGATAAGCCTTTTTCCACGCCAAAGGACAGGGCAATATCCAGCACGGTCACAAAACAGCTGATGAGGAAATAGTTGACAAACCCTTTGTGAACTGCGATCCACTTTTTTGCAAATTCAATCATTTCACATTCTCCTCACACCGTATCCATAAACGTCTTTTCCACCCGGCTGAACAGCAGGACGCCGATGAACAGGATCACGAAGGTGGTGATCCAGCTGATCCCCCACATGCCGGGGCGGAACTGGGCGGCGGCGGGGCCGAGGAACGCATAGCGGATCGTTTCGATCACCGGACACATGGGATTGCACCAGTAGAGGAAATCCCATGGGCCGTCCTTGAACATGGCGGCGGAATAGGCGACCGGGGTGGCGTACATCCACAGCTGAACGCCGAAGGAGACCAGCATGGCAAGATCCCGGTATTTCGTCGTCAGAGCGGAAATGATGATCCCGCAGCCCAGCGCCAGCAGCGCCATTTCCGCCAGCAGCAGCGGCAGCAGGACGATCTCCCAACCGGGCTGCATCTCGTAACCGGGGATAAACAGGAAAATCACCCACGCCACAAGGAAAAAGGAAAACTGTATGACCAGAGAGATCAGATTGGTGATAACGGTGGAGACCGGCAGCACCATGCGGGGGAAGTAGACCTTGCCGAAGATGCCTGCGTTGCCCGTGAAGGTATGGCTGACCATGGTGAGGCACGAGGCGAAATACTGCCAGAAGATGGTGCCGCACAGATAATAGACGAAGCTGTTGACGCCGCCCGGCGCCAGCCCGGCGATATTGCCGAATACCAGCGTAAAGACCACGGTGGTCAGCAGCGGCTGGATCACCGCCCACGCCGGCCCCAGTACCGTCTGTTTGTATTGAGAGATAAAATTCCGCTTTACAAACAGCAGCGTCAGGTCCTTGTATTTCCACAGTTCCTTCAGATTCAGGTCGAACACCTTGTTTTTTGGCTCGACGATCGTTTCAAATGCCTGATTGTCCATAGTTTCCTCTTTTATCGGTGATGTTACTCAGCGGAGCAGGTCCGCAAACGACAGGTCGCAGGAGAGCGCCGAGAAATCCGGCTGCCCTTTGATAAACAGCTTTTCAAACAGGATCAGATAGGCGACGGACAGGTACTCCCTCAGCTTCATTTCCTCGTTAAAATAAGTATCGCGCTTTATGTGAAGCAACGTGAACGCCGCGTTGCGCACCTTCGTTTTCAGCAGTGTAATGCCCGTTTGCTTCTGGGATTCCTCATAAGAATATTTTTTGATCAAAGGCAGATGCTTTTGGAAGAAATCGGTCCGTTCGACAGCGGCGAAAAACGCCTTGATCTCCTGCTCGGAGTTGAACAAAGAATGGAACTCCGTGGAACCGCCCACCTTACTCATGTTGGCGGTCACCTCCGGCGGCAGGCATTCATGGCAGTTGGCCACGTGGACCCGCTTGTCCTTGCGGCTGATCTCCTTCAGCGCCGCGCAGACGGAGATCAGGGGCTCGTCCAGATAGGGGTAACGCGCTTCGATCCCAAAGGAATTGGCAAGGATGCCGCTCTTTTTCAGGATCAGATAGCTGCTGAAAATGTAGGGATATTCGCTGAACTCATAGTATCGCGGACCGTTTTTCCCGGGCGCCGGATGAATCCGGTCCTCCCGGAGGTAGTTGAGGTTCATCACCTGATCCGCCACTTCGCCGCAGATCAGGCTCTTTTTTCCGGTTTCCGTCACCAGCTTCATCAGCTCATACTGCAAAAACAGGCCGCTTTCATAGACGTTGCCCTCCAGACGCCAGACGATATCCGGAAAATGACGGAGAGAATCGTCGTCCGTCAGGGCGGAACGAAGCGTCAGGTTGTTGTAATAGGGCACGTTCTTTTCCACAATGGGAAGTTCGTTTTTGCCGTGCCGCCCGCCGATGGAAAAGGCTGTGGCGGGCTTTTTCGCCAGCGCTGTCGTCACGTAGGCGATATAGTTGGAATCGTAGCCGCTGGACAGCGGGAAGCTCACGTCCTCCAGACCTTCCAGATTCCTTTCAATGGAACGGTCAAGAACGGGCTTGAACTGTTCCAGGGCTTCGCCTTTTCCGATTTCCGTAAAGGGGTACGAAACAGGCAGCTGCCGCACGCCGTCTCCGTCAGCAACAAGGCAATGGTACGCTTTTATTTTATGAACGCCATCTACCAGCGTATCGCCGCCGTAAAGATATCCGTTGACGAGGAATTCCTCGATCACGCCTTCGTTCAGTTTCCGCTCGATTTTTGATTCCGCCAACAGCGTTTTCAGCGACGTACTGAGATACAGACAGCCGTCGGTTTCCGTATAATACAGCGCCACGGGCGAAGTGGCCCGGTCATGAAACACGTGCAAAGACTTGTCTTCTTTACGGAAAAAGACGGTCAGATAGGCGCCGTTCAGATGCTCCGTCATCCGGTCGCCGTACTGGGCGAACAACGCGGCAAGCGCCGCTCCGTCGTTGGCGTCCTCACCGGTAAAACAGCGGCCGAACACCCACAGCTCGCAGGCGTCGTCGGAAAAGCAGTAAACGCCTGACGAATCATCCCGGTATTCCTTCTTGTCGATTTGATAGCGGCCGCAAAGCTGCCTCATTTTTTCTCACTCCCCTGAAAAATGATAGATATCTCCGTTCAGAAACGCAACGGAGTCAAACGCATCCAACCAACGACGTTTCCAGAAGCCCGGTTTCCAGTCGGACAGGACGCCGACTTCCTCTTGATCCTCAAACCCTTTGATATAAAAGGCGCTTTTGAATTCGGGATAGGGCTGATGGGTAAAAATCACCCGGTGCGGATACGGAAGAGCGTCAAACGCGGCAATGTGCTCCCGCGTACAGCCGTTCCGGTCCGACATAATAATGAACAGATTATCGTAATCCACACGGGCAGAACGTTCCACCCATTTTTCCCTCGCCTCTGAAAAGCTTTTATAATGCATAAAATAGATGGTAATATCGTCGATCCTTCCGACAGGAAACGGCGCATTGGAGACAACTTCTTCCGGCGCTTTGCCAAGATACTGCGCCGGCGCTGCCAGAAATTTCAGAAAATCAGCAGTCTGAATATACAGATTAACGGTGGGAGAATTGAAACGGCAATCCAGATCATGGAGAATAAACGCCCCGTTACAATTGGACGACAGTACCGTCGGCTGCTTGTTTTTCAGCTTTTTCCGCTTACGGAGCAAATACCATTTGTGCTCCGCACGGGCGAGAATGCTGTTTCCCATGATAAACCTCCGGATTTATTTTCCCAGGATTTTTTTCGCGGCTCTGACCGCCTTGTTCTGTCTGATTTTTTCATATTTTTCCGCCGTATTGACGGTGTATTCAAACACCTCCGGCACAAAGGGCTCCGGCAGCGGATAGCCTTCCTCCTTCAGCCAGTCGGCATCCACCAGCGCAGTCGCGTGAATCAATTGCGCAAAAATCTGTTTGTGTTCCGGATCATACAGGTTCCGTATGGCCATAAACGACCCCTCCCGGTCCAGCCGCATGGCGGATAGGTAATGGAGCTTTGCAAGCCCGTTCTGCCGGGAGATTGTCAGGTTGTCAATCAACCCACAGAGGAAATCCACCGTGCTTTTGACGGAATACTTCCCCTCATTCGGCACCATCCGATAGCAGTAGCTTTCACAGTCGGCAACATAGAACCGGCCTGCGGCGATCATAGCCCGCACAAAAAAGGGCGGATCCTGAAAGCGTTTGTAAGCCGGAAAAAAAATCTGATGATCCGTCAAAAGCGTTCTGCTGAAGATAAACTGCGTATACCCGTAATCATACTGATAATCAGTATAATCGACAAGTCCGGCCGCGTCAAACCGAAGATCGAATTCGTCTGCCGCAAACGGATCATGTACCAATTCACCGTTCCACGCCAATCGGTTTCTTCTCCCGCCGGCAATCTGCACATCGGTTCCCTTGGCTGCCATATATAGGGTATTCAAGACGTTTTCGTTCGGATAATAGTCGTCGCTGTCCATAAATGCGACGAATTCCCCCGTTGCCGCCATGATCCCATCATTGCGGGCTTTTCCGACGCCTTCGTTAGGCTTATTGATAATCCTGACACGGTCGTCTCTTTGCTCATACTCCCGCAGGATTGCCAAGGATCCGTCGGAAGATCCGTCGTTGATGGCGATAATTTCAATCTCGGTTAATGATTGGCGGAGAATACTGTCAAGGCACTCCCGGAGATATGGCTCCATGTTATAGACGGGAACGATCACACTGATTTTGATTGACATAGTTACACCTTTCAGCCGAGGGCCAGCGGCATTTTTTTGCCGAACAACTGTGTATGCACAGCGGGCAGCCGATACAGCAGCCATAACCTCATTTTTTGCTTGACAGAAATCGAGCCGTCTTTCATCAGGACATGATAACAATCCCGGTAGATATCGGTAATTTCCTGAAGCTTTGCGCGATGGGCGGAATCGTTTCTGTCAAGGTGAGCGTATGCAACCGCCACCCGGGAGTAGATGAAAAGCCGCGCTTCATTGGCAAGCCGATGCTGCCCTATGGTTTCCAACCATTCGTAACGCTCTTTGATCGCAAACACAATATCCGCAAACCGGATATCATAGGCAGACCGCATGATACTGCCGGAGCGGAGAAAATAATAATAGGCTGTTTTACCCGTCAGCACCATCCGGCGACACTGTTCCAGCACCTTATGGTAAATAAAGACGTCTTCATACAGCCGCCCGACGGGAAAACGCAGATTTCGATAGATGCCGGCCCGATACAGACGGTTCGGGGCACAGGGTTGGTTCAGCGTAGAAAGAATATCCTCCCCCTCCAGAACCGTGCGTTCCCTTACGGGAGCATAAAAGTCTTTCAGTTTACCGCTTTCATCAAAGGACTGCATATTGCCCACCGCCACATCGGCGTCTGTTTCCGACAGCGCGTTATAAAGGGTTTCCAGCGCGTCCGGAGCGATATAGTCGTCGCTGTCAACAAAACAGACGTACACCCCTTCAAACTGTTCCAGCGCGGCGTTGCGGGCAGCGGACAGCCCGCCGTTTTTCTGGTGGATCACCCGCACGCGGGCGTCCTTTTCCGCATAGCTGTCGCACATGGCGGGACAGTTGTCAGGAGAACCGTCGTCCACCAGCCACAGCTCAAAATCCGCCAGCGTCTGACAGAGAATACTGTCGACGCAGCGCGGAAGGTATTCTTCCACTTTATATACGGGAACGATCACACTGATCAGCGGTATATCATTCATAATCCTATCTTCAATTGATTCCGGACCCAACAGGTCAAAGCCGGCAGTTTCCGAAACATCGTATACCAGATCTTATATTTCGGTCCGGAGACCGAGTAGACAGCCTTCAGATCGGCCCCCAAAAACTTTTGATGGAGTTGTTTTCGGTAGATCTTGTACTCATCACAGGCGGGCAGGCGACACAGCCACTGATAATGATACATGCAGCCACCGACATACTGTCTTTCCGCCATCGGGAACAGATCGGGAAAAACCGCTTTCACTTCTTTTGCACGCTGTTCCAGCGCATAAATGCCGTCAAACCGCTTGGCGGTATAGCGGCTGTTCATGATGCTGCCTTCCCGCTGAAAATAGCCGTAAAGAGGCTCCTGCGTGACCACTGTTTTTGCGGATTTTGAAACAGCGCGGAAGGTCCAAAGCACGTCCTCATTGATACGTCCTTCCTCAAACGGGATCTTTTTTGCGACAGAACGCTTCACAAGCTTATTGCAGCAGATGACGTTGACGTCTTCGTCAATAAAAAGTGATCGGACTGCGTCATGTGCATCATAATAGCGGATGGCGGGATCGGTGTTATTGCAGTTAAAAATATGTGCTGAATAAGAAGAAAAACAGACGTAGCCACATTGAGCAATATCGGCACCGGTCTCAACCGCCATATGTAAAAGGACCTCAAACATTTTGGGGCTGATGACGTCGTCGCTGTCAACGAAACCAAAGTAATCCCCTTTCGCAATTGCCATTCCAGCGTTACGCGCGGAAGAAAGGCCACCGTTTTTTTTGTGGACCACTTTGATTATTGAATCTTTTTGTCCCCATTCGTCGCAGAGTTCCCCGCTGCCGTCGGTGGAGCCGTCGTCCACCAGAATGATTTCCAGATCGCGGTAAGTCTGCCCGACGACGGATTCCAGACAGGCGTTCAGGTAGGGCTTCGTATTATAAACGGGAATGATGACGGAAATCAACGCCATATCGTCACCTCAATTCAGATAACCGATCGTTTTCAGATAGGCAGTATATACTTCATAGAACGCCGCCGCGCCGTAGCGGTTCATGTGGTCGCTGTTACCGTAGTAATCCGGCGTGGCGGACAAAACCGCGTCATGGGAAAGATCCAGATAAGGGACGCCGGTTTTCTGCGCCACTTCACGCATCGGGTCGAAATAACAGACGCGCAGCTCTTCCTCACTGAAATTGTCATTCAGCGCCTTGTAAATCGGCGTAGTGACCAGCAGCGGCCGGAAACCGTTCTCATAACAGAATTGAACCATTTCGGTCAGGATCCGTGTGTTTTCCGCAATATACCGCCGTCCCGCCGTCATATAGCCGGAGCGCCAGCTTTCCACCCGTCCGGCGGCGTGGGAGACCAGTTCTGCGTTTTTCTCCAGCTTTTCCTGATCCGTCAGCGCATAATCCTGCGCAAGATCGTTCAGCGCCGCAGTATCGGACGAATCGACAGGGACCGCCGACTCAGCGAAAGCATCAGAAGACAGCGCCTCAACGTCCGATTCCGGCGCTTCCATGTCCTCGTCCATCATGGCTGCGCCGACGTCCAGCTCCTGATCCTTGATCAGGTCCTTGATGATGAATTCCCCGCTGCGCAGGACCGGCAGATATTTCGCGTTGATCAGCGTCTCATAGCTGAAACCTCTGAGGTACTCCCGGTCCAGATAGGCGTAGTAACGCTTTTGCGACGGTTCCTCCGTGGACATACAGAATGAAAAGTAAGACGTGGGAAGCGCGACGATGCATCCCGGCGCCAGATGATCGGCAAACTGTTTGAGCGTTGCAAAATCGTGGTAGATATCCTCACCGGACAGCGCCAGATTATACCGCGTCACGCCGTCCTCCGGATATTGAAATGAGGCAAGGCCGTGGCTGGTGCCGAGGTTGACCATCTGAATGCCATAGGGGACATCGTACATCTTATCGATCTCACTGTATACGTCCCTGTAATAATATCCGTTGACGTAAAACCGGTTGAGCACACCGATCAGCAGGCCCGCCGAAAGAACAACGGCAGACAGCTTTCCGATAAACGTCAGCAACTTATTTTTCGCCATGAACGGCAGACCTCCTTTCATGAACATAACGCTCGGACTTTCACCCGCGGATCAGAACTGAAAATAGATAAAATCCTGCAGCTCCGCGCGGGCAAACAAAAGAATATAGACAACGACAACGACATAAAACACCAGACGCAGAACGGGCTTCTGCTTCGAGACGATCCGGCTGAGAGAGCGGTATCTGTCAACCAAAGAGACGAGCAGAAACAGCGGCAATGTCGCCAGCAGGCGGTAAAACTCCGCCCGGGTGCCGAACACCATTTTCAGGTCGGTAAACAGATAGGAGGCGGTGATCTGCTGCCAGTCAAACAGATGCGTCACCGCATAGAGGGCGTCCTGCACACTGTTGGCGCGGAAGAAGATCCACGCAAACCAGACAAGCGCAAAGGTAAAGAGCATTTGCCACAAGCCGTGCAGACGATGGAACAGGCTTCCTTCCCGCTTTGGCAGCAAACGGTCCCGGACGGGCTTGGTCAGCTTGCCGACGATCTGATACAATCCGTGCAGACCGCCCCAGATGACGAAGGTGATATCCGCCCCGTGCCATAATCCGGAGACAAGAAAGGTGATCATCAGATTGAGCAACTGACGCGCCTTTCCTTTGCGATTACCGCCCAGCGGGATGTAGATATAATCCCGGAACCAGGTGGACAGGGAGATATGCCACTTGCGCCAAAACTCCTGAATGGAGTGGGAGAAATAGGGGTGATCGAAATTGCGCATCAGCCGGAAGCCCATGATCCTCGCGCAGCCCCGGGCAATATCGCTGTAACCGGAGAAATCACAGAAGATCTGGATGGAGAATAAGAACGTGGCGATGCAGATCGCAAAGCCGTCAAAGGCGTGAAGGTTGTTGTAGACCGTATTGACCGCCACGCAGACGGTATCGGCCACCACGATCTTCTTGTAAAATCCCCACAACATCAGACGAAGACCGGTGACAGCGTTTTCATAATCAAACCGGTGCTCTTCATCAAATTGGGACAGCAGATTCCGGCTGCGCTCGATGGGGCCGGCCACCAGCTGCGGAAAGAATGCGACAAACAGGGCGTATTTCCCGAAGTGCTTCTGCACAGCCACGTCGCCGCGATAGACGTCCACCGCGTACCCCAGCGCCTGGAACGTGTAGAAAGAAATGCCCACCGGCAGCAGCAACGAATAATTGACCGGCGTGTAGGCGATTTTCAGCCAATCCAGCGCGGCGTAAAGACCGGAGGTGAAGAACTCAAAATATTTGAAAGTAAAGAGGATCCCGAGGTTGACAATCAGGCTGACTGCCAGAAACGCTTTTTTGGCAGAGGGCTTTTCGCTGCGGTCGATCAGCAGCGCGGCCGCGTAGGTGATAACTGTAGAAGCCAGCAGCAATAACGCATACGAGGCGTTCCAGCACATGTAAAAGAAATAGCTGGCTGCCAGCAGGAACGCCCATCTGACCTTCTGCGGCAACAGAAAATATACAATTGTCACCACCGGGAAGAAGATCAGAAAGCTTAATGAATTAAACAGCATTTTCAGTTCCTGTGAGAATATATTTGATGAACCAGACCATACAGGCGAGGCGCATACGCAGCCCAAGCTGCCATCAGTTTTCTTTTGGCGTTTTCCCCGGGAAGAGAAAGATATTCCGGTAAAAAGGCGGTCAGTTTTTTATGAGCCGCTTCGCGGATCTCCGACATTTTATCGGAAGAAAATCCTTGACGGACAGTGGCTGCTTTGATCAGTTTTGTCACATAGTAACGTGCGGCAAGCCGATACCAATCGGGATCCTGTTTCGTTTCTTCAAGCAACAGTTCCCCGATATGAACAGGGTCTGTCAGAATATGCGGTTTCAAGCCGCCCTGAGAACTGGAACTGTTCCGGATCAGATATTGATACGGGCAAAAATCCTCATACACAGACTGCGCGGACTCGGAAAACAGGCAATAATTCATCAACAGGTCTTCATTTTCCCGCATCGTCATGTCCATGACGGTTTCCCCTTGCAGGAGTTTCACAAACAACTCGCGGCGAAACAGTTTATTCCACAGACCTGGCTCGACGTTGGTCCCTTCCAGCAAATCCGAAATGCCCCGCTTTCTGTTCTGAAGAACGGTCTCCCCGGTGTTGTAATAGTAATCCGTTCTGTCCGGGAACACCATCCGATAACCGCAGTGGGAAATATCGGCCTTATAGTGGACGGCATTTTGATATAACCGTTCATACATATCCGGATCAATCAGATCATCCCCGTCTACGAACCCGATATAGTCGCCAGATGACGCAGAAACACCGTTCAGCCGAGCATAAGAAACGCCTTGGTTATTCTGATGAAGCACGTGAAGACGAGGTTCCCTTTCGGAATATCGGTCCAATACGGCACCGGTACCATCCTTTGAGCCATCGTCAACCGCAATCACTTCGAGATTCGGATAGGTTTGCCCAAAAACGCTGTCAAGCGTTCTGGCAATATATGATTCGATATTATAGCAGGGAATCACAATGCTGATCAGCGGTTCACTCATTTCCGAAATCCTGTCTTTTCCAAAATCCGTCTGACCTGCGTCATCGGATCAAAGTCCGCCACGTGCAGATCGATCACTTCCATCGTCTCGTTGGCGTTATAGGTATGAAGGCCTGTAATAAAACGTTTATTGACGGAGATATCCGCAGGAGAAAGGCGTAACACCTTCTCTTCCGCGTAATGCTCCGTTGTACAATCAATTATCTTACTGAAGACCACCGCCACGCCATAGTCGCCCGTACAATCCTGAGAAACCCGGATCACGTCGCCCTGATAAAAAAAGAGATTGCCTCCGGGTCTGGCTATGGCGTCATCATCTGAGAGATAATCTGCAACAAAGGGCTCCGCTTTCCCCTGTTCATTGACGGAATAGAGAAACAGCTTTTTGCGGTCCGCCTCACCGATATCATAGGTAAACATCAGATGCCGGCCGTCATAATCCAAAAAAGTGGTATCGACCAGCCGACGTTCAGTCAGGATCGGATCGCACTTGACCCAGTTATCAGGGAAAGAAACCGCTTTGTACGCATAGAGCGTATGGCTCTCATTGGATTCCGGGACAAGATAAATCTGATCCCGCCAGCGAAAGATATTCGGATAGGAAAGATGATACGGCTCGCTGATAATGATTTTCCACGAAGAAAACCGTTTTCCGTCAAAGACGGCGTAGCCCAGTTTTCCCCGCCCCTCTTTTTTATCATAAATCTCGGCAAATAAATAAGTGACGCCCGCCTCTTCAAATAAAAACGGATCGGCGGCAGTATATCGCCGTGTATTCGGGATGCACACGAAGGGCGTCTCACGATCCGTCAGGATACTGCCCTGCGGCAGCAAACGAAAAGCAACCTGCCACTCTCTTAAAAACAAACGCATCAGACCAGCTCTTTTCTTCTAAACATTGATACCCAGTAATTCGCTCTGGTAAGAAACACTTCCCCACGCGATATTGATCTGATAAAACATAAAGACGGCATACAGCACACATAAGGCAAAGGGAGGCCAGTTGCCGTATTTCCGGAAGGGATGTCTCACCAGCCAGGGAAGAAGGATCAGACTGTAGATTTCCGTATAGATCGGAAGCCGTCCGACAAACATTCCGCTGGTAAACGCACTGGCGACATACAGCACCGTTGTGATGACCGAAGCGTTAACGCACAGATGGATAATGGGAGGTACGTCGTCCTTTTGTAATTCCCTCCGCGCCAACACCGACAGAATCAGCGGAATGGCAGCAAATGCAACCCGAAACAAACTGGTGCCGGAATCGGCGTCAACATTCTGAAGCTCGTTGACATACGTCGTATTTTCAACGGAAGTTTCCAATGCGTCGTCGATTCCTCCGGTAAACACCAAAACCAGTACGATTCCTGTCAAAATCCATACGCGTTTATTGAACGCCTTGCCGGGAAGGAAGAAATAGGCAGGCAACATCACCAGCACCGACTGGTGAATGCCGCACAGATACCACGGCGCATGGTCAAGCCCCAAACGGGAGGTAATCGGCGTGACGCCCATCAGCAGCACCGCCAAGGGCAGGTAAAAATACCATTTATTCTCCAGCATCCATTTGGTGGCGGCAAACAAAATTGCAACAGCAATAAACTGCCGCATCCCATTACAGAACCACATGGGAATGATCGCAGAAGTCGCCAGCAGATAGGTGCTGAGAAAAAGGTCGCAAGAATATTTGCGCAGTGTATGCATCACACAGAATCCCTGTAACAAAGCGATACATGACAGCCAAACCTGCGGATTGTCGGAAATGAAAATTTTAAACGGGATAATAGAACCGTAGAACAATTCGGAATGGTCACGGATACTGACAAAGTCCTTCAACCCATCCATGGTATCAGGCGCGTTATTAAAGGAAGAAATATAAGACCCCGTATCTACATAATTGCTTCGCAGGGCAACAAACAAAAACGGCAGTGAAAACATCAAGATCGCATATGCGGGACGGGCAATATACTCTGTCGAGCCGTCGCCGCATCGTTTCAGCGTCGTCAGATTGCCTCGAAAAGCGTAGCCGACGACCAGCACCCATATAACCATAATCCAGAATACCAACCGTCGTCACCTCTTTTCCCTTAATCAACAATACCGCTAAATGTCTTTGTGCTGTTGAAATATCTTATTAATCACCCTTTTTACAAAGCGTTCCATCTCATAACTACTTCTCATAAAAGGATACTTTATTCTGTGTTGATACAGCAATTTTTCCAATCCCGTTAAAGGATTTCCTTTTTTTTGCCGTATCAGCTGCAAGCACTGAACATCTAACAAATACTGAGGATGATTTGTATAGAAAGTTCCGAAATGCAGCAATATGCTGTGATCGACGGAACGACCGTTATCCAGCACATAGGACAGAAAAGGAGAAAACAAATCCGTTTTGATGTCCGATACAAAAGGAAAACAGGCAAAATGATCCGAATCCTCTTTTACTGCTTTCATTCCGTTCAGCGGCATGGCAATTCCCAACACACACTCATCATAAGATGACGGACATGTATGGAAATGAAGTTTATCATAGTTGGAATAGATCTCCATGCTGTCGTCATACAGCTTTTTTAACGCATCCGTATTCCGGATAAACATCACACCGGCATGGACGCGGCACTTATAGGGTATCATCTCCCCGTATTTCCAGATATCCTCGACATAATACCAGGCGCTGTCTCTGTCATTGACATCCGCATTGATTCCGAAAGCGGAAAAATCCGTTGCGCCTTCAAACAATTTCCAGAAACAGTTCAGATCTCCGTAACACAAAGAGTCTGCGTCAATAAAGATGTTTTCATCATACGGACACAACTTCATCAACAGAAATTTGTCCATGAAGGAATGGGTTGATTCTGTCGTCACGATAACGTCGTCAAACAGCGCGGTATATTGATTTTTCTCCTCCGTGATCACGGCAAAGGGAAGTGGATCAGGGCAAAACATACGATAAGACGTCACCAGATTCGCAGCGATCCGGTAGTATTGTTCCTTCCCCGTTGCGATTGTAATAAAACCACGCGTCACGATATTACACCTCATTATAAGATTGAATCACTTCAGAAAATAACTGTTCTGTCTGTTTCACCGTATGCGAGGCGTCAAAAAACGCCGCGCGTTCTGACGCTTTTTCACGGTAGTGCGTCAACAGCTTTTCATCAGAGAGTATTGTTCTGACCCCGTCATAAAGGCCGTCTTCGCTGTTTTCGGTCACGAGCCCATACTCGTTATTATTTCCGAGAATTTCTTTTGCGCCGGAGACGTCGGTGGACACCACCGGAACGCCGAGAATGATCGCTTCCGATACGGCGGTGGAAAGACCTTCCGTCCGGGAGGAGCAGACGAACAGATCCGCATGCCTGACAATGGGGAACGGATTCTGACAATAGCCCGTCAACGTGATCTGATCCGCCAGCCCCAGTTTTTCAATCTGTTCTTGTAAGCCCTTTCGCTCCGGGCCTTCGCCGAGGATGCGGAGATGAAAGCAGACCCCGTCGGTCTTCAGTCTTCCACAGACGGCAATCAGGCGATCATACCCCTTTGTTTTCTCAAGGCATCCGACCGAAACCAACTGCCACCCGTCGTTTGACGCCGTATACGGTTCCAGGGAAAGGCGTTTGATTCTTTCGGTATCGTTGGTATTATAAATCGTGACGGCACGGTTTTCGGAGCGGATGACCCGGTTAAAGGTTTCGCACACGTGATCGGAAACGCCTGCCACGGCGTCGTAGCGGTCGTAGATCTGCTTTTGGCCCTTCACGTTGCGCCCGGGGAAAAACTCCCCGTGGATCCAGGCGATTTTCGGTACGTCCGCCCCGGCGACCACAAACGTGGGAACGCCCGTCATGTAGGCGACGATCAGATCGTACTTTCCCGTCAGGAAAGGGGCGACATACCGTTGATATATCGCCTTCTTCGGCAATCGCTTCAACACGGTTTTCATTCCGCGGAAGCGTCGCAGACCGGGAGAAATCAGCTTCACGTCGTCCGCAAGCCCGGCCGCGTTGACGCCGTCTTCAAACAGCGTGAGAATGGCAGGCGTAAACTTCGTCCGGTCCATCTGATTGACCAGATTGACCAGCACCCGCTCCGCGCCACCGGCGCCGAGGCTTTCCATCACGAATAAAATCTTTATCATCTGTTTTCAATCATCATTTCCGTTCCCGGATGCGGAAAAGCATATAGTCCGTATCGTCGCCGAACAGCGGTTCCCCGTTGATCATCTGCGGGAACCAAACTGACTGATCGTAGAAATTGGCTTCGATCAGAATGATCCCGCCCTGCTCATCCAAAGACAGATCCCAGGAGATCATGCCGACCTGGGGCGTTTTTTCATGCATCCGCTTTGCGGCGGCGATCATGGAAGGAATCTGTGGAACCGTGATCTGTTCAAACACCGTTCCGGTGTCCGGATGGGCTTTGAAATGCCGGTCAAACCCTTCTCCGTAACGTGTATTGCAGGCAAAGGACCGCATGGACCCGTCGTCGCGGACGCCCACGCACAGACCGCCGGAGGTGATGTTGTCCACCTCCATTCCGCCGACGCCCATCCGCATGGCCGGCGGGCAGTGCCCGATGTGGTCGCCTGCGAGATAGGTCATCACCCGGAAGGTGCTGAGCGCGTCAGGATAGATCTGTTTCAAAACGGCGTTGGGTGCGATCTTTTCCTGCACGACAAAATTCTGACGGTATTTCCGGAAGAAGTCGCGGACGGTCAGACCGGTCCGCCGGTCCTTTCCGCCGCAGAAATCCGCGACGCTGATGGACTTCCCCCCGGAGGACGCCAGCGTGGCTTTGAACAGACATTCACCGATATCCGACAGTAACTCACAGGCCTTTTCCTCCGAAATGATCCGGGCGTTTCCGTCCTGCCACGTGCCGAAGCTGTTGACAAGGAAAGCCGTGGGACAGCGGACGCCGGGGATATCGGAATAGAGCGCATATAAAAGACTTTTATCGGCAAAGACGTTGCAATAGGCGCGAGGATTGATCAGGGGTTCCAGCTTTGTGGAATACAGGAACTCGGGGAAATAATCAACCCGGAACGTCCCGCTGATCTTCTGATAAAGCCGATGCCAGTCGTTCGGGATCTTCTGCCCGTAATGCTCCAGCCAGAACGCGTCAAATTCCTGCTGCTGGTCATCGGTCCAGACGACGTCGGCAATGAAATCGCTTTTCCGCCGGATCGCCTGTTTTTCGCCGATCTTCGTCCGCTCCAGATAGAGACCGTCGCCGACCCGCTGCAGCGTCTGATTGATGTGATCGTATAATCCCATACTGCTCCTTTATACAAGCCCGGGCAGGGTGAGCCATGCCCCGAAGGTGTTATCGTAAGACGGAGGGGTGATCTTCCAGAAGCCGCTGCCTGGGAAGAAGGTCATTTCGCCGAAATAAATCGTACCGTGGATATCGTAGAGATCCACCCGCACAAAGGGGAAGGGCGCGGCCAACTGTTCGGCGATGGTTTTCATTTCATCGAAGCGGTCGGGCTTAGGCATTATTTTTTTTGAATGATCCGCTATATCAGCCTTCATTTCAGGGATCAAATTCCAATCACTGTCATAGAAATCAATATAGTGCGTGGAATCGTCATCATGATTGACAGTCAAAGCGCGGCACACGCCGTTGAAGCATAAAAATTTATAGTCCACCAGCGGCTTGTCGTCCATCAGGGGTTCGGCGATCAGCCGCGGGGTCTGTTCTTTGTAGTTCCATTCCCTGCCGTAGATGTAAAGGTTCTGCTTCAGCCAGGAATTCATGATTTTTCGTTTTGCGGGGAGATCAAAGGAGGCTTTGTCACGGCAAATAAAATTCCAGCCGCTGCCGTGGGTCGCCTTTAAGATGAACTGGTCCGGCAACTTATCAAGGTCGATCTCATCCGCACTGTCGTAGACGGCCAGCGTCGGGATCAGCAGCTCCGGGAAGCCCCGTTCCGCGATATATTTCTTCGCTTCGTACTTGTCCGAAGCGCGGGGGATAGCGGGGTCCCGGTAGTGGAGCTTCAACCATTGCAACTTTTCGGTAAAGGTGATGGGATGGTCCAGGTCCGGCTTTCTGCCGATCTTTCTTTCATAGAACCGTTCGATGAATTCCCTGTCGGAATACCGCCGCGCGTCACGCGTATAAAGCAGGCGTTTGCGCTCTTCGATCAGCAGCCGCGCCAATCCGTTGGATTTGATATGCTGCTTTATTTTCCACAAAAGCGTCACGGAGAAGTCTCCTTTCGTCAGGATTGTTTTTTCGTCTGCAATTTACGGTAGAGCAATTGCGCTTTATAGGGTACCAGCGCTTTGCCGAGGCGCAGCACCGGCATCACATACCAGTGAAGCGGGTAATGCAGCAGCCGGTAGCCGTAGATCTCCGTTTCAAAGGAGATCCAGCGATCGCGGAAGGTACGGCGGCGGATGGCCTCCACGTCTTCCCGTACCAGATATAACGGGTCGGGCATATTCACGCCCTTGTAACCGGCGGCGAAGAAGCGGAACCACAGGTCCCGGTCCTGCCCGCGCACCGTGCGGGGGCTGACCGTATAGCCGCCCAGCGCGTCAAAGACGGATTTGTACGCCAGAATGGTGGCGTGGTTGAAGGTGGGGCCGTTGTGGTGCGGGGTGAATTTGTCCGGCTCCGGTCGGCAGGCGTCCACCGCGCCGAAGCTGCCGTCGTTGTAAAACCGCTGCATGGCGGTGCCCACCAGCACCGCGTCCGGATGGGCCAGCAGATAGTCGATCTGTTTTTCAAACCGCTCCGGCACGCACTTGTCGTCCCCATCCATCCTGGCCACAAATTTGCCCGTGGTCTTTTCAAGGCACCGGTTCAGGGAAAAAGCCAGCCGGGAGTTGGTCTCGTTACGCAGCAGAATGATTTTCTCCGGGTATTGCTCCGCATATGTTTTCGCCAGCGCATAGGTGCCGTCTGTGGAGCAGTCGTCGCAGAGGATCAGCTCCCAGTTGGGATAGGTCTGGGCCAGAATGGAATCGATGGATTCCGAAAGCGTATTTTCGCAGTTGTAGATCCCCATGAGAACGGAGACCTTGCCGTGATCCGTCATTTACAGATTCTCCCTGTACCACTCAATGGCGGCTTTGATGCCCCGGTCGAAGGACCAGTCGGGATCGTACCCCAGCAGCTTTTTTGCCTTGGATATATCCGCGTTGCTGTGCTTGATGTCGCCGGCGCGGTCCGGGCCGAAATGGGGCTCCACGTCGACGCCCAGCGCAGCCGTCAGGCCGTAGTAGATGTCAAGCAGGTATTCCCTGCCGCCGTAGGCGATGTTGAACGCCTCCCCTGCCGCCTCATGGGGGGCCAGGCAGGCTTTGAGGTTCGCCTCGATCACGTTTTCAATATAGGTAAAATCGCGGCTCTGTCTGCCGTCGCCGTTGATGGTGGGCGTTTCGCCGTTCAATAGTTGTTTGAGGAACTTCGGGATCACCGCGGCGTAGGCGCCGTCCGGGTCCTGCCGTCTGCCGAAGACGTTGAAATAGCGCAGGCCGTAGGTATCAAGGCCGTAGTGCATTGTGTACTGCTTGGCCCACTCCTCGTCGCAGCGCTTGGTGAGGGCGTAGGGAGAGAGCAGGTTGCCCTCCACGCCTTCTGTCTTGGGGAGCTTCGGCTCGTCGCCGTAGACGGAGGAGCTGGAGGCGTAGACAAATTTCTTCACGCCGCTCTGCCGGGCGGCCTCCATCATGTTGAGGGTGCCCTGAATGTTGTTGGCACAGTAGAAAAGCGGCATTTCGATGCTGCGGGGCACCGAGCCCCAGGCCGCCTGGTTGAGCACGTAATCCACGCCCTCGCAGGCCTTCAGGCAGGTATCGAGATCCTTGATATCCCCCTTGATGAACTCATAACGGGGGTTGTCCAGAAACAGGTCCACGTTGGCCTGCTTGCCGGTGGAAAGGTCGTCCAGGCAGCGAACCCGGTAACCGAGGTTCAGGATCGCCTCGCAGAGGTTGGAGCCGATGAAACCGGCGCCGCCCGTCACAAGGAACAGCGAATCCGCCGGGAATTGCACGTTCTGATAAGCCATAAAATCTTCGCTCCTTACAGTCTCCAATAGGCGTAACCGGCGGCCTCATAGATCTTCCGGTCCAGCATCCCCTTCAGGTCCAGCAGGACCTTCTGCCCTTCGCCGAACATGGCGGCAATCCCCGCCTCCGTAAAGGTGCGGAACTGTTCATGGGCCACCGCGATGACCACCGCGTCCATGCCGTGGATCTCCTCCGTCCCGACGAAACGGATGCCGTAGAGGCGCTGGGCCTCCTCCGCGTCGGCGACGGGATCGGCGATGACGGGGGTGATGCCGTATTCCTTCAGCTCGTTATAGATGTCGATGACCTTCGTGTTCCGGGTGTCGGGGCAATCCTCCTTGAAGGTGAAGCCGAGGATGGCCACGTTGGCGCCGCGCACGGGCTTTTCGGCGGCGATCAGGTGCTTGACCACGTTTTCAGCCACGTACTTGCCCATGTCGTCGTTGATGCGGCGGCCCGCCAGAATGATCTGGCTGTGGTAACCCAGCATTTCCGCCTTATAGGTCAGGTAATAGGGGTCCACGCCGATGCAGTGACCGCCCACAAGACCGGGATAGAAGGGCAGGAAATTCCACTTGGTACCGGCGGCCTCCAGCACAGATTTGGTGTCGATGCCCATTTTATTGAAAATGATGGAAAGCTCGTTCATAAAGGCGATGTTGATATCCCGCTGGCTGTTCTCGATCACCTTGGCGGCCTCCGCCACCTTGATGCTCTCCGCCCGGTGCACGCCGGCGTCCACCACCAGCTCGTACACCTTCGCCACACATTCCAGCGTCTCCTCGTCCATACCGGAGACGATCTTTTTGATGGTCTCCAGCCTATGTACCTTGTCGCCGGGGTTGATGCGCTCGGGGGAATAGCCGATCTTAAAATCCACGCCGCACTTCATGCCGGATTCCGCTTCAAGGATCGGCACGCACACGTCCTCCGTAACGCCGGGATAAACCGTGGATTCAAACACCACCACAGAGCCCTTCGTCAGGTTGCGGCCGAGGATGCGGCTGGCACCCTCCACCGGGGTGAGGTCGGGGGTGTGATCCACGTTGACGGGGGTGGGAACGGCGACGATGTGGAACTTCGCCTCCCGCAGCTTTGTTTCATCCGCGGTGAATTCCACCGCCGTGTTGCGGATGGCGTCGTTGCCGACTTCCTTGGTGGGATCCACGCCGTTTTTATACAGTTCGATCTTTTTCTCGTTCAGATCGAAACCGATCACGTCGATCTTTTTGGCAAAGGCCACGGCGATGGGCATGCCCACGTAGCCGAGCCCCACAAGGGAGAGCTTTTCTTTCTTTTCGATCAGCTTCTGATATAAATCCGTAAACATGGCAATCTCCTCATTGATCTATCGCAGCCAGCATAGCGCCGTACATGGCGGCGTTGACCTTGCCGACCTCAAATTTTTCGAAACAGATCCGGTACGATTCCTCTCC